>CANQQS010000001.1 GCA_947626045.1 uncultured Clostridia bacterium
TTTATCACCTTTTTACGTGATAAAACAACCTTTCCCTCACCGTCATTTACGCCTACAACATAAACCTTGATTGTGTCGCCTTCTTTTACAACATCCGACGGCTTAAGTGCGGGGTCGTTCGTAAGCTGATCCGCGGCGAGCTGTCCGTTATACTTAAAGCCGCCCAAATCAACGATAACTTCATTGCTGCGAACCTCTACAACGGTTCCTTCAACAATGTCCCCGTTATTCAGAGTCTTGCTCGAATACTGTTCAAACAGCTCCGCAAAGTTCTCCTCATTTTTTACATTTTCACTCATAGCCTTTTTTACCTCCTCGATAATACCTCCGGGTGTTGAAGCGCCGGCGGTAATACCTATTTTATTATGTGTTTTTTTCGCGGGTATATCCCGCGCTGTTTCAACGTGATAGGTTTCGGGGCAGTTTCTTTTCGATATTTCGTAAAGCTTTCTTGTATTCGAGCTTTCCTTCCCGCCGATTACAATCATCATATCCGAAATACGCGAAAGTTCCTCCGCTTCTTTCTGCCTGTCTTTCGTCGCACTACATATTGTATCAAATATTAGGGTACTTTTGCAAGTTTTTTTTATATTTTGTACGATTTCAACAAAAAAATCTTTATTAATTGTTGTTTGTGCTACAATGCAAAGCTTTTTTTCGGTCAATTCTGGAGGCGGCGCGTAGTTTTTGTCGTTTATGATGACCGCGCTTCCGTTACAGTGACCGTTTATGCCTATGACCTCGGGGTGTTTTTCGTCGCCGACTATCACTATCTGGTACCCTTCTGCGTAATGCTGCGACACTATTCTGTGTATCTTCGCGACAAACGGGCATGTGAGGTCTATGCACTGTCTGTCGCCTATCTCCCTGTACACGTCCTCTCCCACGCCGTGCGCGCGTATCACGACCGCGCAGTCCTTCGGTATATCGCTTACGCGCTCATACGATTTTACGCCCTTTTCCTCAAGCTCCGCTATGACCTGACCGTTATGGATAAGATGTCCGAGCGTCGCGATTTTGTTTCCCTTTTCTATTTCAGCGTAAACTCCGTCAACGGCGCGCTTTACGCCATAGCAGAAGCCTGCCGTTTTCGCGACCGTAATCATAGCTTTTCCCTTATCCTTGCCATAATGTCATCCGCGGCAGAGAGCGTTTCCTCCTGCGTGAGCTTTTTGGTAAAATCGAGGTACACAGGCTCGCCGTAGGTGACGGTTATTTTGTGCAGCCACTTGTACGCGCCCGATATTGTGGCGGGTATTACCGGCACCTTAGCACGGTGCGCTATTGCGACCATACCTGGCTTCGCCTTGGGGAGCGAATTGTCGGTCACGCGTCTGCCCTCGGGGAATATCAGCATCGCGTCGCCCTGCGCCAGTATTTTGAGCGAGCCTTTTATCGCGCCCAAATCGCCGTGTCCGCGCGATATCGGGAATGCGCCGAGCGATTTTATCAGAAAGCCGAAAAATTTGTTCTTAAACAGCTCCTCCTTCGCCATAAAGCGCAGCCTTCGCGGACACGTCAGCCCTGCCATTACGGGATCCCAGTAGCTGCGGTGGTTATACGCGATTATAACGCCGCCCTCCTTCGGTATGTTCTCCCTGCCGACCGTTTTTATACGGAACACGACCAGAAGCGCGACGCGCACTATCCATAACGCTATATTATAAAACATCTCTTATAAGCTCCTTTACGCGTTCTACAGCCTCGTCAAACGTGAGGTCGGTCGTGTCGAGAAGCGCCGCGTCGTCCGCTTTTTTGAGCGGCGACATTTCACGCTCCGAGTCGTTTTTGTCGCGGTACTCTATGTCCTTTTTCAGCTTTTCGTAGTCGCACTCGACGCCCTTTGCCGTAAGCTCGTCATACCGCCGCTTCGCGCGCGCGTCAACCGACGCTGTGAGGAATATTTTTACCTGCGCGTCGGGCAGCACGGTCGAGCAGATGTCGCGTCCGTCCATTATCACGTCGTCCGTTTTCGCCATTTCGCGCTGCATTGCTACGAGCTTTACGCGCACCTCGGGTATTACGGCTACATCCGACGCGCCGACAGACACGTCCTCCTGTCTTATGCGCTCCGAAACGTCTTTGCCGTTCAGGTACACTCGCTGCGCGCCGTTTTCGTTTTTGAGCGCGATTTTTATTTCGTCAAGACGGATTATGAGCGCGGCGCGTTCACCTCGTATATCTATGCCGTTCTCAATCGCAAAAAGAGCGGCTGCGCGGTACATCGCTCCCGTGTCTATGTAGGTGTAACCCATATCCTTCGCAACGGCTTTGGAAACGCTGCTCTTGCCCGCTCCCGCGGGTCCGTCAACGGCTACTGAAATATGTTTCATTTTAATTTCCTCCTAAATAACCCCTCCGACGCCTACGGCGCCACCTCCCCTTGCTACGGCGTTTGTTCGCAAGCGAACACGCCTACAACGCTGAAGCGTCGTTCACCTCATAGGGGAGGCTTACCTAATGCAGCGCGTTCCACGAAAGGCTCCCCTACTAGGGGAGCTGTCACACGTAGTGTGACTGAGGGGTTTATTTACCTGCCAAATCGGGTCTTAGCTTCTTCGCGCCGCGAAGGTAGACGTGGTTGATCTCTTCCTTCGTCTTGTCGGTGTTGATATGTATCATAATACGTATGCACTTTTCGAGGCTGCCGTCAATTTCGGGAGCCTGCATGTCGAGAAGCGGCACGAATGTAAGTCCGAACTCCCTTGCCGCCGCCGCCGGAAATACAGCCGTCAAGTCCTTTGTGACGGTGAATATAATTGAAATCGAGTCGGCGCGTTTTAAGTCGTTCGCGTCCTCTATCGCCTTAATAAGCTCCAGTGTTGCACCGAGTATTGACTCGCGCGTGTTTTCCTCTGCGGTCGTCGCGCCGCGTATTGCTCTTACTGCCATAATTATTTTCCTTTCGTTTATACTACTCTGTGTCCCATACCTATAGCCACGTCGTTAAGGTTCAAAAGTCCTATCGCGAAAAACACGCACACGCTTATGTGCGCGCCGCAGCGTGCTATGCCTATTTTACCGCCGAGGTTAAGTCCGACGCATTTGTCAACTATCTGCTGTAGCGCTTCGTGAGCCGCTCCCGCGACCGCGCCTTCCTCGGCGTGGGTGGAGCTTATTACCCCCTCGCGCTTCGCCGCCACAACGGCACGTTCAAGTATTTTCGGCACCGCGCTGAAAAAGTCGCTGCCGAAATCGATCGCCGCCGAGCGTATGCCGTTTAAAGCGTTTTCGTCCTTCATTTTAAGCTCCGCGTCGCGCGTGTCGGTCATCGCAATTTCGATCGCCGCCTTGCAAACCTCTCTGCTCCCTACGTCAGCCATAATTTATACCCCCCTCCGACGCGCTCTCTCCGGCAAGATAGCCGGTCGAAAACGCCGCCTGTAAATTATATCCTCCCGTGTAGCCGTCAACGTCTATTACCTCGCCCGCGAAGTACAAGCCCTTTACGAGCTTCGACTCCATTGTGGACGGATTTATTTCCTTCACGCTCACGCCGCCCGACGTTACAATGGCTTCCTCAACGGGACGCGTACCGACCGCTGTAAGTGTGAGATTTTTAAGCGCCGTTACCACCGCCGCTCTTTCCGTGCGCGTTATCTCGCTTATGTTCCTTTGCTCCGGTACTCCCGACTGCTTTACGACTATCGGTATCAGTGCCTTCGGAAGCAGGTCGTCAAGCGCGTTTATGAGCTTTTTACGGTTATACTTTTCAAAGTCGCGCATTACGCGCGCCGTCAGCTTTTCCGTGTCGAGCGCGGGTTTTAAGTCTATCGATATTTTGTATTTTTCCGCGCCGATATTTTTAAGGTACGCGGACATTGACAGTATAACGGGCCCCGACACGCCGAAATGTGTGAACAGCATCTCGCCGAAGTCGGAGAATATCTTTCTGTTTTTACCGTCGTACGCCGTCACGCGCACGTTGCGCAGTGACAGTCCCATTACGTCTTTTACCCACTTTTCCTCGGTGATGAGCGGTATTAAGGACGCTTTGGGCGTCACGATCGTGTGACCGACCTCTTCGGCAAGCGCGTATCCGTCGCCGGTCGAGCCTGTTTTCGGGTACGATTTTCCGCCGGTACATATTATTACTTTGTCGGCGGAGATTTTTCCCTTATTTGTCCGCACGCCCTTTATTTCGCCGTTTTCGGTTATGAGCGATTTGACCGTTCCCTGTATAAGAACGGCTCCGTTTGACATCGCGTACTTGCGAAGCGCCTCCGCAACGTCCGTAGCGCGTCCGCTTTCGGGGAACACCCTTCCGCCGCGCTCGACCGTCGTTTTAACGCCGAAGCGCTCCACAAGATTTATTATATCACGGTTTGTAAAATTATACAAGGCGGAATACAAAAAGCTGCCGTTGCGCGGATATTGCTCTATAAAATCGGATATGTCGGCGTTGTTTGTGAGATTGCAGCGTCCTTTACCCGTTATGCCTATCTTCATTCCGCCGCGCAAGTTTTTCTCTATAAGCGTCACGTCCGCTTTCTCCGACGCTTTACCGGCGGCTATAAGTCCAGCCGCGCCCGCGCCGATCACAACAACTCTCATCACTTCACGCTCCAGCCGTTCACGTTTCTGAAGTGGCGCGTAATAGACGGTATTACCGGCGTTTTGAGCTTTGCGCCCGACATTACTATGCCCTTGCGGAAAAACAGCGCTGTAAACGGCATTTCGTCCGTAACCGCCGCGCCGTAGTTTCTGTAAAGCTCCTTAAGCTGTTCCTCGTCATACGTAATGCCCATCTGTCCGACAAGCGTGTCAAGCGCGGTGTTCACGTACCCGAACGAGTTTCCAGCCGACGATATGAGCATCGACAAGTCGTTGTTCGGCGGCAGCGTAATCTCGTCTACCACCACGTCAAAATTCGCGGTGTTTACGCGGTTCCTGTAATCGTCGTACGGTACGGCGACAACCTCCGTTCCTATGCCGAACTCGTTGAACATGCCGGCTATCTTGTTTGCTATCGCCGTTTTTTCGGCGTTGTCACTGTCGGTGAGAATTGTGAACGACAGGATCTGCTTCGCTCCGTTTACAGTACGCTCATAATCGCCGTCATCGTTCGTACCCCAGCCGTCGTCGCCGAGCAGTGATGCGGCGGTGAGCTCGTCGCGCCTGAATTTCGTATTCGTGTCATAATAATATATCGACGACGGATTTATCGGCGCGTCAACCGCCACTCCGCGCGAATATATAACGGAATTTACTATATTGTCCTTATCAATCAGCTTCGATATACCTTTCCGCGTGTTTATGCCCGCAAAGAGCGGGTTCCGCGTGTTAAAGCCGAGATACGTGAGGCGGTTTGTCGTGTACTCGTTGACGTTCGCGCTGCCGCGCGGCGAATATTCGGAAAGGTCTACCGTGTCGCCCGTCATGAGGTCTATCTCGCTCGCCTCAAACATCGACTCGTACTTGTCAAGGCTCGGTATCATGTACGCCGTAATGCTGTCAATCTGCGCTCTGCCGCCGTAATAGCCGTCGTAGGCGGTAAAAAGCAGTCTGCCCGACGTCGGCTGCGAATTGTAGCAAAACGGCCCCGTTCCAATCGGTATGAAGTTCTTTGAGCCGGACATATCGGTGCGGTACTGAACTATCGGGAATGTCAGAAGCGTCACAAAATCGGGTACGGCGTAGTTGAGCGTTATGCGCAGCTTGTCATCGTCTATGCCGGTATAATCGGCAATATTCAAAACATGATCCGTATAAGCCGTTATGCCGGAGCGTATCTGCTTAATCGTGTACGCCGCGTCAAGCGCGGTAAAACGCGTTCCGTCATGCCACGTCACGTCGGAGCGCAGCTTTATCTCAAACGTCCTGCCGTCGGGAGAAACGGTGTAGCTTTCAGCGAGAACCGGCACGGGACGCATTTTTTCGTCTATGTCAAAAAGAGGCTCGTATACAAATTCCATCGCTTCCTTTACCGTTTCGGACGTGGTAAGAAGCGGGTTAAACGTGTCGTGGTCAATAATGCCGATGCTGATACTATTGGATATTTCGGGCGCCGCAACCTCGCCCGCGGTCATTTCCTCCGCGCTGTCCTCGTATTCGCCCCTGAGCGTGTCGAGAAACTCGCAGCCGGTAAGCGGCATTAAAATTATTGCCGACAAAAGCAGTGATATAATCCTTTTCATATTTTTCTCCATGTTATATAAGCTCGAGGAATGCGCCCATGTTTCCCCGTCTGCCGTTCGTTTTTCTGTGCGAAAATAAAAATCCGCTGTTTTCGTATGTGTCTATACCGCAGTCGTCCATGCTTTTTACGCCCTCGTTTTCAAGCTGTATACGAATCGCCTTCTGCATATCGGCATGGTACTTTTCTCCGTATTTAACGGCTGTGTCTTTCCCAAATTCCCGAATAAAAATCTCCGCCACCTCATCGCCGACCTCAAAGCTGTCACGCTGTATGGACGGTCCTATCGCGGTGAGAATGTCCGACGGTTTCGAGCCGTAATCGGCAGCCATTTTACGTACGACCTTCGCCGATATACGTTCTGCCGTTCCTCTCCAGCCCGAGTGGGCAAGCGCGATAACGCGCCGCACGGGATCTAAGAAAAATACGGGCGTACAGTCCGCGTAAAGCGTGACGAGCGGAATATTCGGCTTATCGGTTATGAGCGCGTCAACGCTCTCAAACGCGTTTTCGCGCACAACGCCGTTGCCGAGGTCGTTTTCCGACGCGGTGTGGATTATGTCGCCGTGCGTCTGGTGCGACAGCACGAGGCGCGTGTAGTCTATACCGAGCGCGTTTGAGATTATCTCGTAGTTTTTGAGGACGTTCGCGCGGTCGTCGTCACAGTGGAAGCGTAAATTCATCGACGCGTAGCAGCCCTTGCTAACTCCGCCCTCACGCGTGGAAAACCCGTGGCGCACAAGTCCCGTGTCCTCAAAGGAGGATATTGTGTAAAATTTTACGCCGTTTTTGTCATTCAGCTTCCACATCGTCTTTCCCCCTGAAATAATCGTACACGCTCTGCGCCGCCTTTCGGTTCATACCCTCCGCGCGCATAAGCTCGTTCACATCCGCTTCTTTTATTTTATCAACAGTTTTGAATTCAGTCAATAGGGCTTTTCGTCTTTTTTCACCGACGCCCTCGATTTTGTCAAGCTCCGAGGTTATCTTGCCGCGCAGCTTGCGGTGGTAGGAGATCGCCGTGTTGTGAACCTCGTCCTGTATGAGCGTTACGAGCTTGAACACGGGGCTTGATGGATTTATGCCTATCTCGCCGTTCTCCGCCACGAGCGCGCGCGTGCGGTGGCGGTCGTCCTTTACCATGCCGAAGGTCGGTATGTCGGTTTCTATCATTTCGAGAAGCTCTGTTATTGTGCTTAAATGTCCCTGTCCGCCGTCGAGAAGTATAAGGTCAGGGAGCGGCAGGAATTTTGCGTCTTTCCGCAAAAGCTCGCCGGTGCGGATTTTGTCCTCCTCGTCGAGCGCGTGACGGAAACGGCGGTATATTACCTCGCGCATAGCCGCGTAGTCGTTAGCGCCCTCGAACGATTTTATCTTAAACAGACGGTGCTTGCGCTTCGCGGCTCTGCCGTTTTCAAACACAGCCATAGCGCCGACGTTGTCCTCGCCCTGAATATTTGATATGTCGTAAGCCTCTATGCGGTTCGGGCGCTTTTCGAGCTTCAAAAGTTCCTGCATACTGTCTAAAACGGTGTTCTTCTCGCGCTCCTTCATCACGCGTATCTTGTAATTACCGAGCGCGACCTCGGCATTTGAGTGTACCATTTCTATCATATGGTGCTTCTCGCCGCGCACAGGACGCGTAATCGTCACCTTCCTGCCCTTAATGCTGCGCAGCCATTCCGAAATCGCGTCAAGGTCGTCTATCTCGTATTCCGTCAGTATCTCGCCCGGGATATACTCCGCGCTCTGGTAAAACTGCTTCACGAAATCGGTCATTATTTCCTGTTCGGTCGAATTTGTAACGTTGTCTATCTTGTAGCTTTCGCGTCCTATCACCTTGCCGCCGCGTATAAAGAACATCTCGCAGAACGCCGTACCCGCGTCACGCGCGAGAGCTATCGCGTCGCGGTCGTCCTGACGGTCGGTGTTTATGATTTTCTGCTGCTCCTCTATGTCCTTTACGGCGCGTATCTTGTCGCGTATGTCAGCCGCCTTTTCGTAGAGCAGCTTCCCTGACGCTTCGTTCATTTCGTCCGTAAGGCTCTGCAAAAGCTCGCGATGGTTGCCGTCGAGGAAACGGCAGATGTTGAAAAACACCTGTCTGTACTCATCTTTACTCACCTTGCCGGTACAGGGCGCAAAGCAGTTGTTTATGTGATAGTTAAGGCACGGTCTGCCCTTGCGTATATCGTCGGGGAATTTCCTGCGGCACGTCGGCGGCTTAAAGAGCTTTTGCACAAGCTCAAGCGTGTTTTTGAGCGTAATACCCGACACGTAAGGTCCGTAGTATTTCGCGCCGTCCTTCTGGAGCTTGCGCACCTTCAAAAGCTTCGGATACGGCTCGTTTATCGTCACCTTGATATACGGGTAGTGCTTGTCATCCTTTAAGAGTATGTTGTACTTCGGACGGTGCTTTTTTATGAGGTTGCACTCGAGCGCGAGCGCCTCCGTTTCCGAGTCGGTCACAATGTATTCAAACCACGCCACGTTCGATACCATTGCGAGTACCTTCGCGGTGTGGTTGGAGTTTTTGCGGAAATACTGGCGCACGCGGTTTTTGAGTATCTTCGCCTTACCGACGTAGATAACGTCGCCGTCGGAGTTGTGCATGATATATACGCCCGGTCTGTCGGGCAGATTTTTAAGCTCCTCTTCCAAATCGAACATTGCCGCACCTCCGCTCCGATTACAAAAAATAACTCTACAAATACTGCAGAGTTATTTTATTCATGTTTATTATAAATTACTCGGAGAAGTCTGATTCAATAAGCTCTATCAAAGTTCTGACCGCTTCTTCCTCGTCGCTTCCGTCGGCGATTATGGAAATCTTCGTACCCTTTACGATACCGAGCGAAAGCACGCCCAAAAGGCTCTTTGCGTTTACTCGTCTTTCATCCTTTTCAACCCAAATGCTCGACTTAAACTCATTCGCTCTCTGAATAAAGAATGTCGCAGGTCTTGCGTGCAAACCTACCGAATTCTGAACCGCAACTTCACTTGAAACCATGAATCTGTTCCCCCTGTCTTATTATTTAAGAATTTAATCAACTCAATTAACTATAATAAGGATACTAAAAAAAACCGTCCGCGTCAATGCTTTTTTAAATTTTGTAATAATTTTTAGTCAAATTGTCACAACGCGGTACCGTACATGGATTTTTTTTGTATATTTTAATTTTCCTCGTTGTCCGTTACGGTCGTGTTATCGGTCTGTTCATCTTCGGCGCCGTTTTTGCGGCTCATAAGGATTTCGCGTACCTTTTTGTCTATCTCGTCAGTAAACTCCTTGTTTTCCTGCATGTATTTTCTCACGTTGTCCCTGCCCTGTCCTATCTTCTCGCCGTTGTAGCTGAACCACGCGCCCGACTTCTTTATAATGTCGTTTTCTACCGCAAAATCGAGTATATTTCCCTCTCTCGAGATGCCCTCGCCGTACATTATATCGAACTCCGCTACCTTAAACGGCGGCGCGACCTTGTTCTTTACGACCTTTACGCGCGTCTTGTTGCCGACTATCTCCGTGCCGTTCTTTATAACCTCCGACTTTCTCACGTCAAGTCTTACGGACGAGAAGAACTTAAGCGCGCGGCCGCCGGGCGTTGTTTCGGGGTTGCCGTACATTACGCCGACCTTTTCGCGAAGCTGGTTGATAAATATTACGACCGTTCCCGAACGGTTTATTATCGCCGTCAGCTTTCTGAGAGCCTGCGACATAAGTCTTGCGAGTACGCCCACGTGCGTGTCGCCCATTTCGCCCTCGATTTCCGCTCTCGGCACGAGCGCGGCGACAGAGTCTATAACTATTACGTCGAGCGCGCCGCTCCTTACAAGCGCTTCGGCAATGTCGAGCGCCTGTTCGCCGTTGTCGGGCTGCGCCACTATTAAGTTGTCTATATCCACGCCGAGATTTTTCGCGTACACGGGATCGAGCGCGTGTTCAGCGTCAATAAACGCCGCTTCGCCGCCCATTTTCTGCGCCTCCGCGACAACGTGGAGCGCGACGGTCGTTTTACCCGACGACTCCGGTCCGTAAATCTCGATTATACGTCCTCTCGGCAGTCCGCCCACGCCCAGAGCCATATCGAGCGCGAGAGAACCCGTCGAAATCGCGTCAACGTCCGATACCGTAACGTCGCCCAACTTCATTATACTGCCCGTTCCGTACTCCTTTTCTATAACGTGAAATACGGATTCGAGAGCCTTTTTCTTTTCATCGGTGTCGGTCATTTTGACAACCTGTGCTTTTTCATTTTTTTCCTTTGCCATTTGCTTAATCTCCTTAATTTATTTTATGGTTAAATTATAAATGAAACCGCGTTGTTTTGCAAGACTTTTTTATCGGCTCTCGGCTTCAGTGTCCGTTTTATCGGACTTATATATGCTCCTTGATATATCGGAACACCTCGCGGCACGTCTTTTCGCGCACGTCCTCGCGGTCGCCGTCGTGGTGCATCTCTATAACCTCTGTTTTGCCGTTTACGCAAATGCCCGCGTACACAAGTCCGACGGGCTTTTCTTTTGTGCCGCCCGTAGGTCCGGCTATGCCTGTAATACCGACGCACACATCCGCGCCTGTGCGTTTTTTAAGACCTTCTGCCATTTCGTACGCGGTTTCACGGCTCACCGCGCCGACCGCGTCGAGCGTCGACTGCTTTACACCGAGGATTTTCACCTTCGCCTCGTTCGCGTAGGTGACATACGACTCGTTAAGCACGTCAGCCGCGCCGGGGACGTCCGTTATAAGCGCGGCAAACATACCGCCGGTGCAACTTTCAGCCGCGCTGATGTGCAGTCCCTTGTCGTCCAGAAGGTGTACGACCTCGGTGTTAAGACCTTTCATGTCTGCTTTCATAATAACTCTCCTTATTCGGGAAATACCTCGATTTTCTCTATGCCCTCCATTGCACGCTCAATAAGCGTTTCAATGTCGAGGTGCTTTTCCGATTTTTCGATATTTATACGCCTCGGGTTCGTCGTGGGGTGCTTCGGTGTGAATACAGTACAGCAGTCCTCGTACGGCAGTATGGACGTTTCATAAGCGCCTATCGCGACGGAACGGTCTGTTATTTCAAGCTTGTCCATACCGATAAGCGGCTGAAGTATCGGCATATCAACCACCGCATTCGTCACGTCGAGCGCAGCGAGCGTCTGCGACGCGACCTGTCCCACGCTTTCGCCCGTTATGAGCGCTTTGGAGTTATTTTGTCTCGCGATACGCTCCGCTATACGCATCATGAACCGCCGCATTACGAGCGTCATATGCTCCTCGGGGCATTTGTCGCGTATTTGAAGCTGTATCTCGGTAAACGGCACGATATACAGATTGATTTTCGACGTGTACCGCGCCAGTATCGACGCGAGCGTTATTACCTTTTCCTTCGCTCGGTCGCTCGTGTACGGGTAGGAGAAGAAGTTTATCGCGTCTATCTCCACGCCGCGCTTCGCTATCATATGTCCCGCTACGGGGCTGTCTATGCCGCCCGACAGAAGCAGCGTCGCCTTTGAACCCGTGCCTATCGGCATACCGCCCTGTCCCTGTATTCTGTTTTCGTCGGCGTACACGTAAGCGTCAAAATCGCGTACCTCGACCTTTACCGTCACGTCGGGGTTATGCACGTCAACGATTATGTCGGGGAACTCGTCGTCAAGGTAGCCGCCGACTTCAAGACAAATCTGCGGCGACTTGTACGGGAACGCCTTGTCGGAGCGTTTCGCCTCGACCTTAAAGCGTTTGCCCGCTGTGAGGTCGTTTTTGAGGTACTCCTTCGCGACAGCCTTTATATTCTCAATGTCCTTTTTGCACACTGCCGCCTTCGTTATCGCGACAAGTCCGAAAACCATCGAAAGCCGCTTCGCGACGAGGTCGATTTTGCTCTCGTCCTCAACCTCAACGTACACGGTCGCCTGCGCGAGGCGTATTCTCGTTTCCGCGACGTTGCGGAGCGCGTTTTTGATGTTCGACATAAGTATGTTCTCGAACCGCGCGCGGTTGCCGCCCTTTAATATTATTTCGCCGTATTTGGCAAGCACAATTTCTTTCATTTACATATATCTCCTTATATTGCGCGCTTCCTCAATTAAAATTCGCGCCGCTTCGTCAATTTCGTCCTCGGTCGTTGTCGGATCGAGGCTGATACGCACCGCTCCGCCGATTTCCTTCGCGCTAAGTCCCATAGCCGTCAGAACATGGCTCGGCTGCGGCTTATGCGACGAACACGCCGAACCGGTCGAAACGTACACTCCCCGCGCCTCGGCGGCATGAAGCAGTATTTCGGCTTTTATTCCGACGAACGACACGTTCAGTATGCTGCCGCTGTTATATTCGTCCGAGCCGTTGAATTTTATGTTTTTGTCCTCCGACAGCCTGTCCGCGAGCCGTTTCCTGAGTGACAAAAGGTATGAATTGTCGCCGCTCGTTTCCTCCGCCGCTGCCGCGAACGCGAGTATGCCGCCGACGTTTTCAGTGCCGGGGCGCATTTCGCGCTGCTGCTCGCCGCCGTAAAGGAGCGGCTTTATAAGGCGGAAGTCGCGGACGTAAAGTGCGCCCGTGCCTTTGAAGCCGTGTATTTTGTGGGCGCTTATCGTGATCAAATCCGCGCCGATATTTCTCACGTCAAGCTTGCCGAACGACTGCACACAGTCGCAGTGGAACACAGCGTTCTGCGCATTTTCGGCAATCAGCTTTTTTATTTCGTTCACGGGTTGGATCACGCCCGTTTCGTTGTTTACGTGCATAATGCTTACAAGCGTTGTGTCGTCCGTGAGCGACGATTTAAGCTCATTTAAGTTTACGCGTCCGTCACTGTCCGTGCCGATGTATATGACGTTATAGCCGTCTTTTTCAAGCTGCTTAAACGCCTCCAGTACCGACGGGTGCTCGATTTTCGACGTTATGACGCGTTTGCCGATTTTTCTCTTCGCGCGAGCCGCGCCGAATACGGCGGTGTTGTTCGCCTCCGTGCCGCCGGACGTAAAGAGCAGACCTTTCGCGTCCGCGCCGAGCTTTGACGCTATTGTTTTACGCGCGCCCTCGACGAGCTTTTCCGCTTCAAGTCCCAGTCCGTGCAGCGACGACGGATTGCCGAACGCTTCGGCTGCCTGTATTATCGCTTGCACGGCGGCATCGGACGGCTTCGTCGTCGCCGCGTTGTCAAGATATATCATGTGGAATGTTCTCCCTTCAAATACGAGTGGCGGGGTGTCCTTACGTATGACCCCCTCTATGAGGGGGTCGAAATCTTTGATTTCGGGGGGTGTGGATTTTGCGTAATAACACCCCCCAAAAGCCGTAGCCGGCTTTTGACCCCCTCTTAGAGGGGGTCTTGCGGGTTGTCGAGGGCGCCAACCCCTACGGCGCACAATTTCAAAATTACGGGTGTAGGGGACGGCGCCCCCGACGTCCCGTTTCCGTAGGGGCGAACCGTGTTCGCCCGCATAAACCCCTCAGTCACACTGCGTGTGACAGCTCCTTTGCTACGGCATACGAGCAAAGCTCTATGCCTACGACGCCAAAGCGTCGTTCACCTAGTAGGGGAGCCATACGGCGAGAGTCGCATATCGCAAGCCTCCCCTATTAGGGGAGGTGTCGGCGGAGCCGACGGAGGGGTTTATACCTCTAAATCACAATTCACCGATACAATGTTCCTACACTCTCCGCACCTTTATGACAAGCGCCATTCCTTTTTCAGCGGTTATCGCGCACCTATCCGCCGTCATGACGTTGCTCACGCCGCGGCTTTTGCCGAAATACAGCGTCTCTCCGCGCAGCGGATACTCCAGTCCCTCTGTGACAACACCCTCCAAATCGCCGTTTATCGGCACTATCGAAACGGTATCGCCCTTTCTGCCTTCAATTTCGACCCTTGTTTTCAGCATATAAATCTCGTTGTTATCGTCAATCAGCACGCCGTTTCCGCACCTTGCGAGCAGAAGTATATCCGTAATCGTGTGGTCTGCTCTGTCGCCCGTCATGGCGAGAAGCAACACGCTGTCACAGCCGCACTCCAGGGCGTATTCAACGGCAAGCTCGCCGTCGGTGTAATCCTTGCGCGTCGGGTAGCGTATCACATTTTCCGCGTTCTCGTACCCCACAGCGCTGTCAAAATCGCCTATTATAACGTCCGGCTTTACGCCGAGCTTGACGGCGTGGTTATAGCCGCCGTCGGCGCAGATTATGAAATCGTCCGCGCGGATTTTGCTTTTGATATATCCGTAGTCGTTTATGCTGCCGTTACCTATCACAACCGCTCTCATCGCATAAGCCTCTTTATATTGCTCTCTATATCGCCGTTAAACACCGCACTGCCCGCCACAATCACGTTCGCGCCAGCGGCAAGTACGGAGTCGATATTGTTTTCCCTTACGCCGCCGTCAACCTCAATCTTGAAATACTCGCCTTTGATTTCGCGCAGATATTTTATTTTTTCGTTTACGGCGGTTATGTATTCCTGACCGCCGTAACCCGGTTCAACGCTCATTACAAGCACCATGTCAATCTTTTCGAGGTACGGTATTATTTTTTCGACGGGTGTGGCGGGGTTTATGGAAATTCCCGCGAGCTTGCCGCGCGAACGTATCATTTCTATGCAGCGGTCGGGGAAGTCGGTCGCCTCTATATGGAACGTCACGCCGTCCGCGCCGCAGTCTATGAAATCGTTTATATACCGTTCCGGCTCGGTTATCATCAAATGCACGTCAAAAAACATATCGGTGTACTTGCGTATTGATTTTATTACGGGCATGGCAAACGAGATGTTCGGCACAAAGTGTCCGTCCATTACGTCTATATGTAGCCACTCGGCGCCCGCGTTTTCACATTTTTTGATTTGCTCGGCAAGTATTCCGAAGTCAGCCGACAGTATCGATGGCACAAGTATCATTTTATTAACCATTCCTTTGTTTGTTTTAATTTTTCGTAAAGTTCACAATAGCTTTCGTACCGCGAAGGCGCTATTTTACCCTCCGCAAGCTTGTCCTTTACGGCGCAGTCCGGCTCGTTTATGTGAGCGCAGCCGCGGAAGCGGCATTTGCCGTCACAGTCCGCCATTTCGGGGAAGTAACTCTGTAGTTCCTCGGCGCGGATACCCTCCACCTCGAGCTGCGAAAAGCCGGGCGTGTCCATCACGTACCCGCCGTCCGCAAGCTCGAAAAGCTCAACGTGGCGCGTCGTGTGTCTGCCGCGCCGTATCTTCTCCGATACCGCGCCCGTTTCCAAATCATCGTCCGTTATAAGGCTCAAAAGGCTCGACTTGCCCACGCCCGACAGTCCGGCAAACGCGGTATTTTTACCTCGCAGAAAAGAGCGGAGCGCGTCAATTCCCTTGTTTTTCTCCGCGCTTACCTCTATAACCTCATATCCCGCCTTTATATACGCGTCCTTTATCTCATCGCTTTCGGCAAGGTCGGTTTTGTTTATGCACACCGCCGGCTTTATGCCGCTTATTTCGGCGTTTACAAGCATCTTATCCGCAACCGTGAGGTTCGGCGACGGGTCGGCGGCGGCTATCACGATAAGCATTGTGTCCACATTCGCCACCGGCGGACGCGCGAGATACGACGAGCGAGGCATTATTTCGGTAATGCTGCCCTTTTCGCCGTCGGTTTCTATCATTACCCTGTCGCCTATCGTCGGGGTTATCTTTTCCTTTCGGAACACGCCCCGTGCCTTACATTCGTATACATTGTGAGAGGCTTTTACATAGTAAAAGCCTCCTATACCTTTTATTATAATTCCGTTTACGCGCATAATCAATTAAAGTCTATCGTCTTGTCCGCAACCTTCGCGCCGTCTATATAAGCCTGAACTTCGGCAGTGCCGCTGCCCGTTATATCAATGCTTACGCTGCCCTCGTCCTTCGAGTGCGTCTCGCTGTGCACCGTTCTGCCGTTCACGAGAATTTCCACATTAACGGTGTCGTTAGCCGTGTCGGGGATTTTGACGGTAAATGTTGTTGTGGAACTGCCGCCGTCGTCATCGCCGCCGTTATCCGTCGGTTCTTCTTCGGCAGGTTCTTCTTCCTGCGGCTCTTCTTCGGCAGGATCTTCCTCCTGAGGCGCGGGCGCGCCGCTCGAAACGACAATATTTACATACGTACCCTGCGTCGTCTTTGTACGCGCTTCGGGACTCTGCTGTATTACAACACCCTCCGGCGAGGAGGATTCCTTCCACTGAACGGAACCGACAAGAAGTCCTGCCGCCTGTATACGGCTTTCCGCTTCACCCGCCGACGAATTGACAACGTTCGGAACTGATATGGTATTTTCCGCCGGCGCAGCAGACACGTCTGACTGCCGTCCTTTGCTCACGAAAAGCTTTATCGCGTCGGAATCCTTTTTGAGCTTCGTACCTGCAAGCGGTATCTGTCGGATTACGTTACCTACCGCTATTGTGTTGGAATTTTCCTCTATAACGTCGTATGTAAGTCCCGCTTCGAGAATTTCCTTTATGGCTTCGTCGATATTTTTATTCGTAACGTTCGGCGTGGGTATGTCACCGCCCGACGCGCCGATTGAAACAACAAGTTTGATCTGCGTGCCCTTCGGAACGGTAACTCCCGCCTTCGGGTCTTGTTCAATAACGCAATGCTCCGCAACGGTGTCGGAGAAGGATAATTCTCTCTCCGGCGCGATTGCAAGTCCCTTGCTCTCCGCAAGCTGCACCGCTTCCTGTTCGGTCATATTTGCGAAGTCGGGAACGGTTGCTTCTTTTCCGGTGTGTACCATCCACCATACGCCCACCGCGATAAGTCCGACCGCTATAATCGTCGCAAACGCGAGTATTATCGCTATTCTGTCCTCTTTTTTCTGCTTTTTCGTGTTCTTTTGAACCTCGGTTTTGCGTTTTGTGCGTCCTCTGTTTTCCATGTCGTGATCATCGTCGCCCGGAACGATAACGGGAATGTCGTCGTCACCGTCAACTATATAATCGTCCTCATCGCCCGCCGCCTTTTCGAACGCAACACCTCCGCGCGATGACGCGCCGCCCTCACTCTCGCGGCTCGGCAAAGGCTCGTCCGCAAGAACGGCGTGAAGATCGTTCACAAAATCCGACACGCTCGCGTATCTCGCGCTTTGATCCTTTGAAATCGCTTTCATGGTAACGTACGCAAGATCAGACGGCACCTCGAGATTTACCACCTTCACGTTCACCGGCTCTTTTTCAAGGTGCATGAGCGCGACCGACACCGGCGTGTCGCCGTCAAACGGAACCTTGCCCGTCAGCATTTCGTAAAGCACGATACCGAGCGAATATATGTCGCTTCTCGCGTCGGTAACGCCGCCGCGCGCCTGTTCGGGCGATATGTAATGAACGCTTCCGAGAACGTTGCCGTTTACGACGGTCGTGTCGCCGGCGACTGCTTTCGCGATGCCGAAGTCCGTTACCTTCAGGATTTTATCCTTCGTCATGAGGATATTCTGCGGCTTTATGTCGCGGTGTATTATATTTATCGAGTGCGCCTCGTTTAAGCCCTGTCCTATCTGTATCGCGAAGTCGCACGCCTCCTGCCAGGGAAGCGCGCCGCGAGTTTTTATGTATTCCTTCAAGGTTATACCGTCAACGTACTCCATAACCATGTAGTTTATGCCATCCTCTTCGCCGACGTCGTATACCGATACTATATTGTTATGAACAAGACTCGCGGAGGACTGCGCCTCTTTTACGAAGTTCGCGACTACCCTCTTTTCGTCCTCGAGCGAATCGCGCAGCACCTTTACCGCGACGTAGCGGTTAAGGAGCGTGTCCTTCGCCTTGTAAACGGTAGCCATTCCTCCCGTTCCTATTTTTTCGAGCATTTCATATCTGTTATTTCCCAGTGTTTTTCCTTCCAGGTTTTCGCTGTTCATTACTCGTTCTCCTCCTTAAACGCCACTACTGTAATATTGTCTCCGCCGCCGCGCTCGTTCGCAAGCTCCATAAGCTTTTCGCACGCGTTTTGAAGCGGCTCGTATTTTTTTATGTGTGCCAGAATCTCGTCGTCGTCTATGTAATTCGTAAGTCCGTCGCTGCAAAGCAGTATTGTTTCACCGCCGTACGGCTTTATGGAAACGTCTACCTTTACAGTGTCCTCCGCTCCCATGGCGCGCGTTATGTAATTCTTCCTCGGGTGATGCTTCGCCATTTCCGGACTTATCTCGCCGCGCAACACAAGCTCCTGAACGTATGAGTGATCTCTCGTTATCTGCTTTATCTCGTCACCGACCGCGTAAGCGCGGCTGTCACCGACATGAGCCGTTATTACTCTGCCGCCGTAAATCATGGCGAACGTCGTTGTCGTACCCATGCCCATTATCTTGTAATGGTCTTTGGCGTAATTGAATATTATGCTGTTCGCGGAAATAAACGCCTGTCTTACGATTTCGCCGGCTTCAACGTAGTCAAGCCCCGGCTTTAATTCGCTTGCAAGTCTGCTCTCGATTATGTCGACAACCATCATGCTTGCGACCTCGCCCGCCTGATGTCCGCCCATTCCGTCCGCGACTATCGCGTACGGGAAGGTGTCGTCTTCGTGTATTATGTAGTTGTCCTCGTTGATTTTCCTGCGCTTTCCTATATCGGTAATCGCACCAAACTGCATATCGGAAATCACTCCTTTCTTTTATATTTATTATATTATACAACACATTCGTGTAATTTACAATAATTATAACACTCTTTTTCTCAGTTGTCCACAGGAAGCTGAAATATCGCTCCCAAGTTCTCTGCGGACCGTCGCGTTTACGCCGAGTGACATTAGCTTGTCTCGGAACGCGTCTATTTCTTTGCGGCTCCCCTTCTCATATTCGCGCTCCTCCACCTTGTTTACCGGTATGAGGTTCACATGCGCGCCCATGCCTTTTATTAGATGCGCAAGCTCCGCCGCGTTTTCCGCGCTGTCGTTTACGCCGTGGATAAGCGAATACTCAAAGCTTATCCGTCTGCCGGTCGCCTTGAAATAGCTTTTGCAAGCCTCTATAAGCTCGCTTATTTTGTACTTGTGGTTTACCGGCATTATCGTATCGCGTATCCCGTCGTTCGGCGCGTGCAGGGATATTGTGAGCGTTATCGGAAGGTTTTCCTCCGCCAAATCGTATATCCTCGGCACTATGCCGCACGTTGACAGCGTTATGTGTCTTAGACCTATGTTTAAGCCTTTTTCATTGTTCACGTTATGCAGAAATTTGATTATGTTATCGTAGTTGTCGAGCGGCTCACCGATACCCATTATGACTATGTTGCTTATCCGCTCGCCGATGTCCTTTTCGGCGAAAATCACCTGATTGAGTATTTCTCCGGCGGTAAGGCTTCTGTAAAGTCCGCCTATCGTCGAGGCGCAGAAGCGGCAGCCCATACGGCAGCCGACCTGGCTCGATATGCAGATTGTAAGTCCGTGGCGGTAGCGCATCACGACGCTTTCTATACAGTTGCCGTCCGGCAGCTCAAACAGGTACTTTACCGTTCCGTCGAGCTTTGAAATGTACTTCTCGCGTATTTTAAGCGTCGAAACGTAAGTTTCCTTTTCAAGCTTTTCACGCGTCTTTTTCGATATATCCGTCATTTCGCCGTAGCTCAGGGCGCCTCGGCACAGCCACGAAAATATCTGCGCGGCTCTGAATTTAGGCTCGCCGATGGATTTTAAATATTCGGTTAGCTCGTCAAATTCAAAATCCTTCAAATCTATCATGCGTTTTTCCTCATCTTACATATATAAAACCCGTCCGTACCGTCAATCTGCGGATAGAAGGTCTTTTCGTAAAGCTTTTCAAAACCCGTGTTGTCACGCAGAAAACCGCCCGTAACGTCCTCGTTTTCGCGCTTCTCTATCGTGCAGGTGGAATAAACGATTTCACCGCCCGTCTTTAAGTACCGCGCCGCGTTATCGAGTATTTTCCGCTGCGTTTCGGGCATGTCGTTGTCCGCGTCGTAGCCGTATTTTATTTCGGGCTTGCGGCGGATTATCCCGAGACCGCTGCACGGCGCATCGCAAAGTATTTTGTCCGCGCTTTCGGCGTACTTTGCGTCAAATTCGCGCCCATCGCGAAGCTCGGTTTCGATTATCGTTATGCCGAGCCGCTGCGCGTTTTTGCGTATTAAATCAAGCTTATGCTCGTATATGTCAAAGGCAAATATTTTGCCCTTGTTTTCCATTATTTCAGCCATGTGCGTCGTCTTGCCGCCGGGCGCGGCACACATGTCTATCACCGTTTCACCCGATTTCGGGGCGAGTATTTCCGAAGCCTTCATAGCCGCCGCGTCCTGAACGGTGTAAAAACCGTTTCTGTAAAGGTCGTCATGCGCTATATCAAAGCCTGCCGCCCGAATATAACCGTCAGTATTTTCAGCCTGTACGCCGTTTTCTTGAAGGCGCGCAAGCAGCGTTTCGGGCGTTGTTTTTAGTCGGTTCGGTCTTAGCGTCAGCGGCGCGGCTTCACCGCACGCGGTCATGAGCATTTCCGTAAATTCAAACCCGAAACGCTCCGTCCACTCATTGCAAAGCTCCGTCGGGAACGAGTATTTTACCGAGAGGTATTCCGTTTTGTCCGTCGGGTACTCTATCTCGGAACGCTCCACGCTTCTCAAAACACCGTTCACGAACCCTGCTGACGACGCGTGACCGTAACGCTTCGCAAGCTTCACGCTCTCGTTTACCGCCGCGCTCGCGGGGATTTTGTCGGCGAATTTAAGCTGATATATTCCCATACGCAGTATTATGCGGATATATTTCGAGATTTTTTTGAGCTTTAATTTTGAGTGGCGCGTTATTATATAGTCGAGCGTGAGCCGCTTGTCGGTCACGCCGTACACGAGTGCGGTTACAAGCGCCCTGTCGCGCGCGTCACATTCGCCGAGCGCGGCTTTAAGCGCGAGATTGGAGTACGCGCCGTTGTATTCTATATCGTACAGCACGCGCAGTGCGCGTTCACGAGCACCCATCAGTCTCTCCTTCGCGTCGCGATAAGCAAAAGACGCAGGAACTGCAATGCGGTTGACACGAGCGCGGCAACGTACGTCATAGCCGCCGCCGTGAGTACCTTGCGCGCACCCTTTAACTCGTCGCTTTCGAGTATGCCCATGCTGTCGAGTGTTCTCATCGCTCTTGCGGACGCGTTCGTTTCGGTCGGGAGCGTCACAAGCTGGAACAGCACGACCGCGCCGAACAGTATCGCGCCTATCATCGCGAGCGGCGTGAAGCCGATTATAAGTCCGACTATGAACAGCGGCAGCGACAGGCGGTTACAAACGTTTACGAACGGAACTATACCGTTGCGAACCTTAATAGGGGCGTAGCCCGTCTGATGCTGCACCGCGTGACCGCACTCGTGCGCCGCAACGCCGATTGCCGCGATTGAGGTCGAGCTGTACGTCGAGTCCGACAGGCTCACTATATTTGTCTGGGGGTTGAAGTTGTCGCTCAACTCGCCCGCGATGTGGACGATCTGAACATTCCGGAGTCCGTTCGCGTCGAGGATCATCCGCGCCGCCTGCGCGCCGGTTATGTTTCGCGCGCTTCTTACATCGTTGTAGCGGTTAAATGTGCTTTTAACGCCGAACTGCGCTATCAGCGCGAACACAAAGCCAACAAGCACGAGCAGGTATGTCCAGTCAAGACCGTAGTACATATTCATAAAAAGCCGGTTCATTATCCTTCCTCCTTACCGAGTATTAAGCCGATTTCTATCTTATGTCCCCGCGCGTAGTCCTCGACGTTCATGCGTCTGGAATTTGGGAACTGCGCTTCGGTAACGTACAATACGCCGCTGCCGCATGATATTTTCATGCCCTTACCCTTTTCGAGCGAAAGTATTTTACCGGGCGTTTCACCGGTCTGTTCGCCATCGGCGTAAGCTGTTATTATTTTAAGCGGCTCGCCCATGTAGTATGTGCTTGCCATGGGCCACGAATACATGCCGCGCACAAGGCACGAAATTTCCTCCGCGCTTTTTGTCCAGTCGATAACGCCCGTTTCACGCGATATTAACGGCGCGCGCGTGCTTTCGCTGTTGTTTTGCTTTACGGGCGTAATACTGCCTTGTTCGAGCGCGTCGAGCGTTTTTACAAGAAGCTCGCCGCCCATTACCGCGAGGCGGTCAAAAAGCTCCTCCGCGGTTTCATTTCCGCCTATTTCCGTTTCGGCTTTTAAGAGCATATCGCCGGTGTCAACGCCCCTGTCCATGAGCATTGTCGTAACGCCCGTGACCTTTTCGCCGTTTATGACCGCCCACTGTATCGGCGCGGCTCCGCGGTACTTCGGGAGAAGCGACGCGTGGACGTTCACACAGCCGTATTTCGGGTAGTCAAGCACGTAGTCGGGCAGTATTTTGCCGTAAGCCGTGACGACTATAACGTCGGGCTTAAGATTGTCGAAAACGGGCATCAGCTCTCCGTTTCTTATTTTCTCCGGCTGGTAGACCGGTATACCGCTTTCCTGTGCGGCAATTTTTACTTCGGTAGGTACTGTTTTGTGTCCCCTGCCCTTCGGTCTGTCCGGCTGTGAAACAACTCCGACAATGTTTTTGCCCGCTCTTACGAGCGCGCTAAGAGATTCTGCCGCGAAGTCGGGCGTTCCCATAAATAAAATTCTCATTCTAAATCTCCGTTTTACCGTTTCGTGTACTCCGTCACCTTTTCGGTGAACACGTGTCCATCGAGATGGTCTACCTCGTGGCATATCGCGCGCGCCAAAAGCGCCTCGCCGGTAAGCTTGAACCACTTGCCGTTTCTGTCCTGCGCCTTTACAGTAACCTTGTACGGGCGCGTCACCTTGCCGAAAAGATCGGGGAAACTGAGACACCCCTCGTCGTCGGTCTGCTCGCCGCTTTCCTCCGTTATTTCGGGGTTTATAAGCTCTATTTTACCCACGTCGGGGATATTTTTCTTTCTCTTTTTGTTAGCGTCGCTTATGTCTATGACGACGGCTCTTTTAAGTATTCCGACCTGCGGCGCGGCAAGCCCCACGCCGTCCTTACTCTTCATCGTCTCGTACATATCGTCGAGAAGAATATGCAGCTTATCGTCAAAATCCTTCACCGTTTTGCTCGTTTTACGGAGAATTTCGTCGTCTCTTAATCTTATTTCGCGTATTGCCATTTGTTTCACCTCTAATATATCATACCCGGGGATTTGTCTATAACTATGCTTACTCCCTCGTAGTCCTTATTTTCTCTCACTGCCGCTTCGGCGTTCGCGAGTATTTTCCCGAGCGATTCGTCGTCCTCGCATTTCATTATTATCTGGTAGCGGTACTTGTTGTTTATTTTCGCGACCGCCGACGGTATCGGTCCCAAAACCTGAACCTTCTGACCGAGCGCCTTAACGTCGCCGACCGATTTTGCGAAATAGCGCGAAGCCTGCGCCGTTGCGCCCTCGTCCTCCGACTGGAAGTAAACGCCTATCATGCCGCAAAACGGCGGGTACCACAACAGCTTTCGCTCCGCTATCTCGGTTTCGTAAAATTTTAGGTAGTCGTGCGTTTTCACAAGGCTTACCGCCTCATGCTCGGGCGTGTACGTCTGTATTACGGCTCTGCCGGTCTTCTTTCCTCTGCCGGCTCTGCCCGACACCTGCTCCAAAAGCGCGAACGTGCGCTCCGACGCGCGGTAGTCGTTTACGTGCAGCATGGTATCGGCGGTTATCACGCCTACGAGCGTAACGTTCTCGAAATCGAGACCTTTCGCTACCATCTGCGTGCCTATAAGTATGTCAATCTTCTTTTTCTCGAATTTTTCGAGTATTTTTTCGTGCGACTGTTTTTTACCCGTCGTGTCCATGTCCATGCGTATCGTGGACGCGTTCGGGAACAGCCGGTGTATTTCCTCCTCCACGCGCTGCGTGCCGCCGCCGAAGTGGCGTATATACTTGCTGCCGCACGACGGGCATATCGTGTAGCCGTCGCGCTCAAAGCCGCAGTAATGGCACTTCAGCCGCCCCGTAAATTTGTGGTACGTGAGCGATATGCTGCAGTTTTCGCACTCCGGCACGTAGCCGCACGTGCGGCACGACACGAACGACGAAAAACCGCGCCTGTTCAGGAACAGTATTGTCTGCTCGCCGTTTTCGAGATTTTGCTTTATTTCGCGGTACAGCCTGCGCGAAAGCATACTCTTGTTGCCCTTTGCAAGCTCGGTGCGCATATCCGCGACGTAAATTTCGGGCATCGCGTTATTGTTAAAGCGCGAGTTCATCATTAAAAGCTCATACTCGCCCGTTTCGGCTTTATAACGGCTCTCGATGCTCGGCGTTGCGCTCGCGAGAACAAGCTCCGCTCCCGACTGCTTCGCGCGGAACGCCGCAACCTCGCGTGCGTGGTAACGCGGCGTCATTTCCGACTTGTACGTGTCGGAATGTTCCTCGTCCATTACGATTATGCCTATGTTTTTGAGCGGCGTAAATATCGCGCTTCTCGCGCCTATCACTATGTCCGCGCCGCCGTCGCGTATTTTTTTCCACTGGTCGTAGCGCTCGCCCTGTGACAGCGCGCTGTGGAATATTGCCACGCTGTCGCCGAAGCGCGACTTGAACCGCGCAACCGCCTGCGGCGTGAGCGATATTTCCGGTACGAGTACTATCGCCGTTTTACCGAGCGAAAGCGCGTACTCTATCGACCGCATAAAGACCTCGGTTTTACCGCTGCCCGTCACGCCCTGCAAAAGGAATATCTTGCCGCAGCCGTTTTTTATCGAGTTGTTAATCGCGTCTATCGCTTTTCTTTGTTCGTCTGTCGGTTCGGGCTTTTCCGTTTCCTCGAAAAGTCTGTTTGCGAACGGGTCGCGGTAGACGGTCGTTTCAAAAATTTCAACGTAACCCTTGCCGCGCAGCGCGTTTACCGCCGCCGATGTGCCGCCCGCCGCTTCGTAAAGCTCCGCAAGCGTCACGTATTCCTCACCGGCAAGGTATTCAAGCATCGCCGACTGCACCGGCGCGCGCTTTATAAGCCTTTCCGCCTCGCGCAGCGCGTCATCCTGTTCAACAACGAGCCTTGCGCAGCGCACCGACTTGTCGCGCACGTTCGCCTTCGCGCGGTACTCGCGGCGGAGCGTGCCGTCCTTGAGCATTTCACGCACAGCCACGCGGACGTTTCCCTTCACGTTTTCCTCGAGAAACGTGTATTCCGCCTCGTTATTATTCGCTTTGAGCGTTTCCGTTATGCTTTTTCTTATTTCGGACCGGGCGTCCGTTTCGTTTTCGAGAATTATCCACTCGCGGCTTTTAAGAGCCGTTCCCGCCGGCACGACCGCGCGTATTATATCGAGGTACGGAGCGAGGTACTTTTCGTGCATCCACTCTATCACTTCGAGCATATCCGCGTCGAACGCCGGTATGTCATGCGCGAGCCTTATTACGGACTTTAAATTTTTCGCGCCGCTCTCGTCGCAGAGAGCCATGCAGTAGCCTTCAAGTTCCTTGTCGTTCCTGCCGAACGGCACGAGCAGACGGCTGCCGACGCGGATTTCGTTTTTTATTTCCGGCGGCACGAGATAATCAAAGGGTCGGTCAAGACTCTTTGATTTATTGTCCACAATAACCTTCGCAATCATACAAATTCAGTCCTATCGGTGAATTATTCCTCTTCGTCCTCGTAGTCAACGACTTCAACGCCGCCCTCTTCGCCGATCGTCGAGCCGAGCGACATTATCGCCGCCTGCTTCTCGTCCTCCCAAGCCTTCGCGCGCTCTATCGCGCTTGAGCGCACGTAGCCTATCTTGCCCGACATAATCTCGTCGGCGGCTATCGTTACGGGCTTTTCAACACCGTGAGCTTCCTCGTCCGACGTGCGTTCCTTACCGATCATTCTCGCGCGCTTCGCAGCCATCGCAACAAGCGTGTAACGGCTGTCAACACACTTTGAAAGCTCTGTAATTCCGGGTTTGATCATCATAATTATATTCCTCCAAATTAATAATTTTCCGATATGAGTTTGTCTATAAGACCGCGCTTTTCCGTTTCCTCGCGCATTGCGTCCTCGACCTCTTTAACACAGTCGTCAAGAGAGTCGTTTACGAATATGCGGCTGTAAAGCGGCGACTTTGAAAACTCCCATTTCGCCGTCTCCATACGCTCCGCAATCTGCTCGTCCGTTTCGCGTCCGCGCTCGGTGAGCCGCTTTTTAAGCTCCGCCATCGACGGCGGCACGACGAACATAAGTATTGCGTCGGGAAATATGTTCTTTACCTTCAGCGCGCCCTGAACCTCGATTTCCAAAAGCACGTTTCGTCCCGCGCTGAGCATGTCCGCGACGGCTTTTTTCGGCGTGCCGTAGTAGTTGCCGCCGTATTTCGCGTATTCGAGCATTTCGCCGTCGGCTATCATCTTTTCGAATTTTTCCGTTGTTGTGTAGTTGTAGGTTACGCCGTCCGTCTCACCCTTGCGCATTTCGCGCGTCGTCGACGATATGGACAGGAACACGTTGTTTTCCGCGTTGGCTATGAGCCTTTCGCAGATTGTTCCCTTGCCGGTACCCGAGGGTCCCGACATTACGAATAATACTCCCCTACTCATTTTTGTCCTCCTCACCTGTGTCGGCGCCAAGTCTCGCCGCTACAGTTTCCGTCTGCAGCGCGGACAGGATTATGTGATCCGAGTCTGTTACTATGACGGCTCTGGTGCGTCTGCCGTAGGTGGCGTTTATAAGATTACCCTTGTCCTCCGCTTCGCGTATCACACGCTTTATCGGGGCGCTGTCGGGGCTTACCACGCTTATCACTCTTTCAGCGTTTACCATGTTGCCGAATCCTATGTTTATAAGCCGCATTTTATCCCTCTATTCTTTTCTATTCTATGTTCTGTATCTGTTCTCTAAGCTTTTCTATTTCGCCCTTAAGCTCCACGACGATTTTCGCTATCTCGATGTCGCTAGCTTTGGAGCCAATTGTGTTTGTTTCCCTGTTTATCTCCTGTATCAGGAAGTCGAGCCGTCTGCCCGCCGGTTCGCCGCTGTTTATTATCGCGTTAAACTCGACGAAATGACTGTTAAGCCGCACTGTTTCCTCGTTTACCGCGACCTTGTCGGCGAATATGGCAACCTCGGTGAGCAAGCGTCCCTCGTCCACCTCTCTGTCCTCTAAAATCTCCTTGATTTTATCGTACAGGCGGTTCCTGTATTCCTCGACCGTCTCGGGTGAACGCTCGTCCACGCGCTCCACGAGCGTTTTCATGTACTCTATTCGCGCCTCGAGATCCTGCTGTATACGCTCGCCCTCTCTTTGACGCATAAGCGTGAAAGCTTCGAGTGCGCCGTCGAGAGCCGTTCTGACGTTGTTCCAGATTGCGTCCTCGTCCTCGTCTTTTTTGACGACGGTGAACACGTCCTGATTGCGCGCCACGCCCATAACGGTTATGTCGTCCGTGAGCGAAAACTCGTCGCGCAGCTTCTTCAGCGCCTCGATATAGTTTTCCGCAGCAGCGCGGTTTATAGTGATTTCCTCGTCAACGCTTTCGTAATTTTCAATCGTCAGCGAAATATCGACCTTGCCGCGCGTTATGCTTTGTGCCGCGCGCTTTCGTATCTTATCTTCGAGAAACGCATAGCGGCGCGGATATTTTATCGTAAAGTCGCTGTAACGGTGGTTCACCGACTTTACCTCGACATATATTCTCTTGCCGTCGGCTATCAGCTCCTGTCTGCCGTAGCCCGTCATGCTTTTTAACATTTTCGCTTCTATATCCCCTTTCGCTTGTCCGCTCTGTATGCGTACTTTGTATCGGATAGGCATAATAACCCATTATCCATATAATTATACCACACTTTTCCCGTTTTGTGTAGACCTTTTTGAAAAATTTTCTAAAAATTTTTATTCGTGCGCTTTTGCTTTGTATTTTCGCATACAAAAACGGGGACACTAAAATTTTAGTGTCCCCGTATATTTTTGTATCCCCTGTTAATGTTATTCCGTTGCGCCGTTAAGGTCTGCTATGAGCTGCATAAGCTCCGCAATGTCCTGCGCGTTTTCGGGAGCAGTGATTTCTTCGCCGTCTCCGCCGTTCTTTGAAACGGCTGTTACTTTGGCGCTTACCTTCTGTCCGTCGGTTAAAGCAAAGCTGAATTCAACCGACGAGTTTACCTGTTCGCCGGTGCAGTCATCAGACGCCTTAATAGTAACGTCGTCGTACATGTCGAGCGGGTAACCCAAAAATTCCTCCATACCCTTCTTATCAATTTCGACGGACGCGGTATAGCCGTTGTCCTTTTCCTCGATTTTAACGCATTTGTCGGTGTACTCAATCGCGTCCAAAGCCGCGGCAACGTTCATCATCTGCCGGAACTGAGCGTCGCCCTCGGTTGTTACCATTGACTTCAGCATCGCCGCAATGTCGCTGCTGTCGCTCTTTGACGCAGTCTGCATCAAGCCGGCAGCCTGAGCGCCGTACATGTCGGCAAGATTTAAGCTGTACCACTGATCAGCCGTAATAGGCAGATCCAATTCTTCTCCGACATCGAAGCTAAAGTAAATCGTACCGTCCTTATATATGAATTTCGTCGGCATTTCGTGTGTTTCACCGCCGATTGTCACGGTCATTGTGCCGTCAACAGACGCGCCGTTCTTACTGTTGACTGTCGCGCTGCCCTTGAAATCCGTCGTTGTTCCCTCGTTCTCTTGACTTATCTCAATGTCGGCTGTCGAAGAATCAAAATCGGCGTGCTCGACTGATTGAAGCTTCTTAATATTCGGAATGAGCGAGTCAACATTTGCAAAATACTCGTCATAGTCGGCGATTACAACGGTCTCTGTGTCGCCGTCCCAGCCTACCTGCATTCCGAGCGCGTTCGACATGAAACGTATAGGTACGAGTGTTCTGTCATCGACAATAATCATCGGCACGTCCATTGTTACCGTAGATTTCTCGCCGTTGTCGTCAACGTTGATCGTGGTATCCATAAGAGTGAAGTCTATTGTTTTTGTACCCTTTGACGCCGTTACGTGTCTCGTCGCCTCGTCGTAGTCGACCGTCGCGCCCATGGATTCGAGAGCCGCGCGGAACGGTATCATAACTCTGCCCTCGGTGTTCACCGGCTTTACGTCCTCGTATGTTACGGGCGTGTCGTTGTAGATGATATGTATTTCATCCTGTCCGAGTGCGTCAACGATTTTCGCCGTTCTGCTCTCCGCAAACACGGCGCTCGAGCATGAAAGCGTAAGCGCTGCCGCCAATACTACCGATATTGTTTTTTTCATTTTTACATTACCTCCATTTATAATGATAAACGTATTTTAGCACATTAAAGTTAAATAATCAATATTTTTATTGTATTTTTTTTAACGCTGTGTTATAATTATTCACAGTATTTATGTAAGGAGAAACGGTTATGGCATTTGACGCTGCCGTGGTGCGCTGTCTGGTGAGGGAGCTTAGCGATACAATCATCGGCGGACGCATCGACAAAATATATCAGCCAGAAAAGGACGAAATAACGCTCGGTATACGGACGTTCGAGAATAATTTTAAGCTCGCGCTGTCGGCAAGCTCGGCTCACCCGCGCGCGCATTTTACGGACGCGTCCAAAAAAAATCCGCAGACCGCGCCGCTTTTTTGTATGCTTTTAAGAAAGCACATCGGCGGCGGCAAGATTACGGCTGTCGAGCAGGACGGGTTCGAGAGAGTTATAAGGATTTCGGTCGAGAGCTATGACGAAATGGGTGATCTCACCACGAAGTACCTTATCGCCGAGATTATGGGCAGGCACTCGAATATTATTCTGACCTCGAGCGATATGCGTATCATTGACTGTATAAAGCGCGTCGATTTTACCGTAAGCTCTGTGCGGCAGCTTTTGCCGGGACTGTATTATGAGAGCGCGCCGCCGCAGAATAAAATTGATTTGACCGACATAGGCGAGACGGTCAGGATAGATTTTTCATCGCCTACGGAGTCTGCCGACAAGGCGGTGCTTTCGGCGGTGGCGGGTATAAGTCCGCTCACTGCGAGGGAAATCGTGTTCCGCGCGTTCGGCAGAACGGACGTGAGGTGCGCGGAGCTTACCGACAGCGGCAGGAATAAAATACTGTACGAGGTTGTGCGGCTCGCGAAGGCGGTAAGGGAAAACAAGTTCGAGCCGTGCATGATTACCGACGCGAAAACAGGCAAGCCTATGGATTTTTCGTCAACGCCGATTGAGCAGTACGGCGCGCTGGCTGAGATAAAAAAGTTCGACAGTATTTCAAAGCTGCTCGACGAGTTTTACACGTCGCGCGACATGCGCGAGCGTATGCGTCAAAAGAGCGCGGATCTTACGAAGCTGCTCGGGAATAATATAGAGCGTTTGTCAAAAAAAATTGTGATACTGCAAAAGACGCTTGCCGCGTCGAAGGATAAGGACAAGCACAAGATTTACGGCGACCTTATCACCGCGAACATTTACGCGATCGAGCAGGGCATGAAAGAATTTGAGGCAGTGAATTACTACGAGGACGGTTCGCCGACGGTGAAAATCACTCTCGACCCGTCGCTTACGCCGCCACAGAACGCGCAGCGGTATTACAAGCGTTACAACAAGGCTAAAACCGCCGAGGTCGAGGCGGCGAAGCAAATTAAGGCGGCGGAGGCTGACCTTGAATATCTGGAGAGTACGCTCGCGGCTGCCGAAACTGCCGACAGCGCGGAGGATTTGAACGCGATTCGCGCGGAGCTTATGAATGAGGGGTATATCCCGAAGCGGCGCGACGGCAAAGGGCGTAAGCAGGCGGCGGCAAAGCCTCGGCATTTCGTTTCGTCCGACGGTTTTGATGTGTATATAGGAAGAAATAACACGCAGAACGATTATCTGACGCTTAAGTTCGCAAATTCGTCAGATTTGTGGTTCCACACGAAGAAGATACACGGCTCGCACGTTATCATAAAGCTCGGCGTTAATAAGGACGTGCCGCACAGTACGATACGCGAGGTTGCCGAGGCTGCGGCGTATTATTCAAAGGCGCGCGCGTCGTCGCAGGTGCCGGTCGATTATACGGTCGTCAAAAATGTTAAAAAGCCCAACGGCGCAAAACCCGGTATGGTGATTTACGACGGGTATAATACGATATACGTCACGCCAAGGGAACCGAAGGCAGAGTAGGTAACAGGCGTGGTTTGTGTTGTTAGAATAAAACCCCTCCGTCGGCTTTGTAAGCTATTGCTGCGCAATAGCACGCGCCGACACCTCCCCTATTAGGGGAGGCATACGGTGAGGCTCCCCTACTAGGGGAGCTGTCACACGTAGTGTGACTGAGGGGTTTATGTGGGGTTCGTCTTTTTATTTTCGTATCAAGTCATAGACGGTATACTGTATATCCCGGCTGTCTTTAAGCATATATACAGCATACAAATACGGGACATAAGTCTTATTATTCCTCATAATCGGCGAATATTCCATGTCACGGTTTGCACCGCTGTTCGGCAATTCGCTACTGGGGTTGTAAACCAGTTGCTTTTTGCCGATCTCCAGTTCAAATCTGTCATCGTCATGATCATAATTATTGCCGAGAAAAACCGTTATTTTCCCGTTATCCCGGTTTATATAGGCCGTATCGTCCTCCATCACACCAACCTTTTCAAATGTTTCACGCAGCGGCAGATAGACGGTATTGTTTTCGATAAACGGCTTGTTTACAAGTTCAATTTTTTCACCGTTGTTCGTAATTTCAATCGTGTAGTCGTCTGCCGTCAAATCGGATATTACGCCGCTTGCAAATACGGTTGTGGTGAGAAGCGCGGCGGCTAAGAGTACGGACACGACTGCGGCGGCTTTGCTTGTTTTCTTCCTGTTCTTAATCATTTCAAATCTCCTTTTTAACGCCTTTTTGCTGCCCGTCATTCCCGTTGTGAGATTAGCCGCGCTCCGTCCGGCGGGCAAAAGTGAGAGGATTGTGTTCACGTAGCTTTGTTCCTCCTCCGCGCTCATTTCTCTTACAACCGACAGGTCGCAGGAAATTTCACATTCCGCGTTGATTTGCCGCGTCACGTAATAGATTACGGGGTTGAACCAATGCACACATTTTACAATTACTGCAAACCATTTGTATAAAATATCCTTCCGCTTAATGTGCGTCATTTCGTGGCGCAGAATGTTACGGAGCTGTTCCGCCGTAAGCTCCGCTTTCGGCAATACGAGCGTCGGCTTGAAAACCCCGACAGTAAACGGTGAGGACGTGCTGCCCCATACCCTGACCGTAACCCTTTTATCCGTAAAATTTGCAATTTCGGGGCATGGCACAACGACGGAGCCTCGGTGCAGTTTGACAAGCAGCCGTATGTAACCGATGATGTTGAAAAGGAAAAACGCAGCCGCACCGATGAGCCACAAAAGAGCAAAAAGGTCGAGCTTGCCGTCGATTATTCCTTTGACGCGCGTCATTTCCGATTGGATTAAATTCGACTTGTCCGTGACCGCCGCCGCAGCGGCAGTTGGCTGTACCGCGTTCGTTTCAGTGGTCTGTTCGGCTGATGTCGATTGCGCCGTATAAGCCGGCGCGGGTTCGGCTTTTCGCGGCGCGGCAAAACGAACCGGCAGCATCATTGCCAAAAGTACGGCAAGCCAGATATAATACCGCCACGAGGCGGAGAAAATCTTTTTCGTTACGGGTTTCAAAAGCGCGATAACCGCCGCGAGACACGAGCCCGCGAGCGATGTTATCAGAAACGCTGTGAATATTTCGGCCGGCATTGTTATTTCTCCTTTTTGTCAAAAACCGCCTTCAGTTCCTCTATGTCCTCGTCGGTAAAGTTCTCGCCTTCAAAAAGAGCGGCGACCATTTCCTTTGCCGAGCCGTCGAAAAGGTTTTTGACAATTCCGCTGACGCGCTGCTTCTTATATTCCTTTTCGGAAATGAGCGGCGTGTAATACAACGCCTTGCCGCGCTGCTCGGCGGCAAGCGCGCCCTTTTCGCAAAGACGCGCAAGGAAGGTCGCTATAGTCGTGCGCTTCCAGCCCTTTGCCTCGACCGCTTTACCTATTGCGGCGGAGCCTATCGGCTCGTCCGCTCTCCATACGGCTTTCATGATTTCAAGCTCCGCGTCACCTATACTTAAATTTTTCATAAGGCATACCTCCATTATCTCTACATTTGTCGACATATACAGTCTACCATAGTAGACGTTATTTGTCAAGTGTAATTTTTAAAATTTTTCGAAAACGCAAAAGCTTGCGGACAAATGTCCGCAAGCTTTTTTGGGTGGTTATATATGTCAATCTCGCATGGAGAGATTAACCTAAGTTTTCGTTGTATGACTTTACAAAGTCGGGGTAAGCCGAAGGCAGTCCGTGCTCTGTGGAGTCAAGACCCTTGATTTCGTCCTGAGGCTTAGCTCTCAAGATGCCCGCCTCCTTAAGTATCAGGAACAGTGCGCCCGAAGTGAGCACAGCCCAAGCGATAAGGCATACCGCGCCGAGAGCCTGTACGCCGAGAGCGTGGAAGCCGCCGCCGTAGAACAGTCCGGGAAGGAAGCCTTCGCCCAAAAGTGCGGGGTCGCTCGCGAACAAGCCTACCGAGATAGTACCCCAAAGTCCGCATACTCCGTGAACGCTTATTGCGCCGACAGGGTCGTCAACATGGAGCTTCGCGTCGATGAACGGAATTGCGAGGCACATCAGCACGCCGCCGACAAAGCCTATGATAATCGAAGCGAACGGTGATACGACATCGCAGGGAGCCGTAATCGCAACAAGTCCGCCGAGGATACCGTTGAGCGTCATCGAAACATCGGGCTTGCCGTAACGGAACCATGTAAAGAACATTGACGTGATAGCCGCCGTGCAGGCTGCAAGGTTGGTTGTGATGAATACCTTAGCCGCAACCTCAAGTCCGCCGCCCGACAGTCCGCCGGTTGAAGCGGGGTTAAATCCAAACCAACCCACCCAGAGGATAAGCACGCCGAGTGCACCGATAAGAATGTTGTGACCCGGGATAGCGTTCGGCTTTCCGTCCTTTCTGTACTTGCCGATTCTCGGTCCTAAGATAGCTGCGCCGACAAACGACATTGTGCCGCCGAGCATATGTACGATAGCCGAACCGGCGAAATCGTGGAAGCCCATTTCGGCGAGCCAGCCGCCGCCCCATACCCAGTGACCCGCAATCGGGTAGATAAAGAGCGAGATGCACGCGCTGTAAATGCAGTAAGCTCTGAAATCCGTTCTGCCCGCAACCGCGCCCGATACGATCGTTGCCGAGGTCGCGCAGAATACAGTCTGGAAGAACAGCTTGGTGTAATCCATGTTAGCCGCCGCCGAAAAGCCGTTCATAAACATGTCGCCGAAAGGAATACCGATAAAGCCGTTGCCCTCGCCGTACATGAGTCCGTAGCCGATAATCCAGTAAACGATTGAGCCGAACATAAAGTCAACGATGTTCTTCATTATAATGTTACCTGTGTTCTTGCTTCTCGTAAAGCCCGCCTCAACCATTGTAAAGCCGGTCTGCATGAAGAATACGAGTATGCCGCCCAGAAACAACCAAAAACAATCCACAATATGCGTTAAAACTTCCATAGTCATAATTAATCAGTCCCTCTTTCTGTCCCAATTTGCGTTACAGTAACGCTTCTCTGTCCTCTTCGCCGGTTCTTACCTTTATAACGCGCGATACGCTCGAAATAAAGATTTTTCCGTCTCCGATTTCCCCCGTACGCAATACAGCGAGCGCGGTGTTTACAACGTCGTCGACCGGTACGGAGCATACTACCATTTCAACCTTTACCTTCGGGAGAAGGTCTACATTGTATTCAACGCCCCTGTAATGGTGGCGCTGTCCCTTCTGTACGCCGTAGCCCATTACGTTCGTCACGGTCATGCCGTTGATGCCGATTTCGTTGAGCGCGTTCTTGAGTTCTTCGAGCTTCGACTGCCTTGTAATGATTTCGATTTTTGTCATTTCAGCCATGACAAATTTCCCCTTTCTTTTCCGAACATAAAAGCGTGTTCCCCCCTTTTCCGGGAGAACACGCCCTTGTGTTCGTATGATTATTTAAAGAAAAGAAAAAGCGTGTCCGCAATCTACATTGCAAACACGCCTTTGTGCTTTTCCTTAACTTCACCTGTATTATACGCCGACCGGTTTTATTTGTCAACCGTAATTTTTATTTTTATTAAATCGGTAAAAATTACGCGCCGTGAACCGAATAATTTTATGTAATCTTTACAACGCGCGTGAATTATAAATAAAAAATGCGCATAGAATACATTGTGAGAGGTGATAAATTATGTGGCAAAAAATTAAGCCGTACGTTATATCTATCGCGATAGCGCTCGCAGTTGGCGGGCTGTCGGCTGTGTTTACGAGCGGCAATATGAATATGTACGATACGCTTAACCGTCCCCCGCTGTCGCCGCCGATGTGGCTCTTCCCCGTCGTGTGGTCGGTTTTGTTTATCCTTATGGGCGTGTCGGGTGCGATGGTGTACGTTAAGAAAAACGAAACGGACGTGTCGGGCGCGCTTAAAATTTACGGCTTGCAGCTTATCGTAAACTTTTTCTGGAGCATTATTTTCTTTAATATGCGCGCGTACCTTTTCGCGGTCGTGTGGCTCGCGCTTTTGTGGATTTTAATTCTTATTATGATAATAAGCTTCCGTAAAATTAAGCCGCTTGCGGGGTATCTGCAAATACCGTATCTGGTGTGGGTGAGCTTCGCGCTGTATCTGACCGTGATGATTTATTTGCTTAACTGATTAAGAAAAAAAGGCTCGCCGGGATAAAATACCGAGTGAGCCTTTTTGATTGTTCTATTGATTTGATGTGTTTTCATTCGTCGGTTCGGGCGCTGTCACCGCCGTCTGCGTGGGTGCTTTTGTTCCCGTGATGACCGACACCTTTGACGGTGCTTTTGCGGGCGTTTTGAACGGGTTGTGTATGTGTTCAAACAGCCGCGTAAGATTGCGCATTACCGATTCCACCGCCAGCACAAACAGTATGCCGAGTATCAGCATTTGTGTCGATACCATGTGAATCTCAAACAGATCACTGAAGCACAGCGCCGTAATAACAATTCCGGCTATGCTTATCGCTATCACGATAATGCGGTAGCGGTTCTGCGGTCTTGATATGTTGAGCAGAAGTATAAATCCTCCTATCGCAAGAAGACACGTACTCGCGACGCCTATATCACTTGCGGACAGATTGAACAGCTTGCCCAGGAGCACCATCGACGCTATCGCCGCAAACGACGCGAGCGCAGCCGGTATGGATTTCACAACTACCTCTTTCATAAAGCGTCCCTTTTGCTTCTTTATGTTCGCCTCGAGCGCGAGTAAAAATCCCGGTATGCCTATATTGAACGCCGATATGAGCGATATTTGCGATGGCGATAGCGGGTATGTTATTGCCGTTAGTATCGAGAACAGCGCCAAAAGCAGCGAGAATATGTTTTTGAACAGGAACAGCACCGCCGAGCGCGTAATGTTGTTTATATCGCGTCTGCCTTCCGATATTATGTCAACCATTCGTGAGAAGTCGGAGTCGAGCAGTACCACCTGTGCCGCCTGCATTGCCGCTTCGCTGCCCGCGCCCATAGCTATGGAGCAGTCCGCTTCCTTCATCGCGAGTATATCGTTTACACCGTCGCCAGTCATGGCTACCTTATTGCCCTGCGCGCGGAACGCGAGTATGAGTTTCTTCTTCTGCTCCGGCTTTACACGTCCGAATATTGTGTATTTGCTTGCCGCGTCCGCTATATCCTTATCCTCCACCAGCGACATGTCAACATACTTGTCGGCGTTTTCTATGCCCGCCGATTTGGCTATATTCGACACGGTTACGGGGTTGTCGCCCGATATTACTCTTATTCCGACTTCCTGCTCTTTGAAGTAGTTAAACGTCTGCTCCACGTTCGGACGCAGGTTGTTTTTAATACTCACAAACATTATCGGTGCAAACGGTCCGTTTTCGGTTTCGGATTTCGCGAACACTATCACTCTCAGTCCCGACTGCGCTCTCTCGTCCATAGCCTGCCTGTATTGCTCGCACGTTCCGCCGTCAAGCACAAACTCCGGCGCGCCGAGCCTGTATACAGTGTCTGACGTTATAATCTGCGAAAACTTCTGCTTCGACGAAAACGGCATCATTTGTTCGTACAAAAGCGCCGACGCGCCGCCGAAAAAGTCACGGAGCGCGGTCATGGTAATGTTGTTGTCCGTTATGGTTGAAATGTAGCGAGCAAAGAGCTGCTTAACATCGTTTCCGACAGTGCCGCCGTCGGGAGCGAATGTTTCCGTTACGGTCATTTTATTGTCGGTTATCGTGCCGGTCTTGTCCACGCACAGTATGTCAACGCGCGCGAGTGTTTCCGTGCTTCTCATGTCGTGCAGAAGCACCTTCGAGCGTGCAAGACGCAGCGCGCTCAATGTAAGCGCAGCGGTAACGAGCAGGTAAAGTCCTTCGGGTATCATGCCGACTACAGCGCCGACCATTGAAAGAATACTCTCCGTGAATGAATTGTGGTTTACGATAAACGACTGGCAGAACAGCGCGATGCCTATCGGTATTATAACTATACCGGCAACCTTTACGATTGTGTCAATGCCGTTTACCATTTCGGACTTCTTGTCCTTTATTTCCTTCGCCTGTTTCATCAGTTTTGCGGCGTAAGAGTCCTTGCCAACATGAGTAAGGCGCGCGTAACACCTGCCCGCCGCGACGAAGCTTCCGGATCTAAGCTCACTGTTCGCCGTCTTCTCTATCTCGTCCGCCTCGCCCGTAAGCAGCGCTTCGCTTACCATGAGTTTGCCCTCTACAAGTACCGCATCGGCAGGTATTTGTTTGCCACCCTCAAGAATTATTATATCTCCAAGCACGAGGTCGTCGGCATGGACTGTCACCTCTTTGCCGTTTCTTATAACCTTGTATTCCGACGCGGCGAGCAGCGACAGCTTGTCAAGCACCGATTTGGCTTTAAGCTGCTGCACTATTCCGATTACCGCGTTTACCACAACGACCGGCAGGAATGTCAGATTGCGGAACGAACCCGTTATCGCGACAAGTACGCCGAGTACCGCAAAAATTATGTTAAAATATGTAAAAACATTCGATAATATTATTTCCTTTACGCTCTTGGCTGACTGGTCGGGTACGATGTTGACGTTGCCCGCCTCTATCTGCTGTCTGACCTGCGCGTCTGTAAGTCCGTTTATCATGTCATTCTCCTTTTTTTGCTTTTATCGACATTATTTTACCATTAAATACACGATTTGTAAAGACTAAAAAACAGACCGGCACATATAGCGCCCGCCTGCTTTAGTATCGGTGTATTTCGCTTGTTTTATACCAACGCGAATGTGGTTGACAATTCGATCACAAGCAGGTATAATATGTGTAAGGGGTGATACGGTGGCACTCGAAAACCGGGAGGTATGACCTATGGAAGATTTTTTAGATGACAGAGTAATTATTCCAGATGATATTAAGAGAATGTCTGACAAGGAGTTAGACGCTGAAATTGCCAGACTTGAAGCAAAGGCTGCGGCAGAGCGTCAGCGTAAAATAACGGAGCAGAAAAAGGCAAGCTGAAAATCAAGTTACAGCACAAAAGCACATCGGAAACGATGTGCTTTTGTGTGCTTTTTCTTTAAATTGTTCGTTTACTTCACCCAGTCTTCCCATTCAAGCTCGTCGAGAGTTTCGGGCATGGCGAAGGCGGTATGCTCAAGCGCAACAATCGTGTTGAGGCACCACTGCGCCGCAAAGTTCGTGCTTATCCAGAACATCTCGTGAAGTTCCTTCGCGTTAAAGTAATTCTCGACAATCGCGTCGTCGAAATTATCCTTCTTGTTCTTGCCCGCAAGCGAGTACACAAGCACCTGCCATACCTTGTGAGCCAAGTCCTTGTCCTGCTTTTCCTTCGCGGCGTAAGCGCAAAGCGCGGCAGCCATATACGGGTACTCGAAGCCCTCGCCGTCTATGAGGTTGTTTGTCGCACGGCGCTTTTCCTCGGGTGTGAGGAAGTAAAAGCTGCCGTACTGCACAAGCATATCGTTAAATTCCTCGTCACCCAGAAGCGGCACAAGCTCCGTCCACGTTTCTGGGCCGCCCATACAGATTGCGAGGTGCGAGCCGCCGGCGGCGCTCTCGCCTATGTATCCGAGATGTCCCGTCGCTGGGTCGTATTCAAAGTTGGAGCCGGATATAAGGCGCAGCGGCGCTTTTTTGAGGTCGTTTATACCCGTCATAATCTTGTCGCGCCACTTCGTATTGTTTGTGCGCTCCCACTCCGTCATCCAGTTCGAGCAGTACGTAGACCAGTCGGGGCCGGTACGCGCGTGCGTCGGGAGCGTGGACTTCTGTCCCATGTAATAGTATCTCAACGGATCCATATCAACGGTCGCAAAGTCGGCGTCCACAACGTCCTTCATACAGTCGCCTATTCTTAAATCGCCGCCGGTGAGGTAGTACAGCGCGCGGTGGTGTCCCGCCATGCCGATACGCGCCTCCTTGCAGCTGTCGCCCCAATGCACGACGTTGTGGCGGCTGCCGAGACCCTTCAGCGGTCCCATATGGTAAATGTCAACGTCCGCGCTGTGACGGCTCATTGCCTCAGCAACGGAGAACATGTCCTCCCTGCCGGTTCTAAGGAACGAGTACCACAGCCACAGCGTCGGCACAAGCTCCGTACTCTGCCACGCGTAGCCGCCGAGGTCGTATTTCCAGCAGTGGCGCTGCGCGTCGTAGGTGTGCATTATATCGCCGTAATCCCACAAGCCGTACCAACGGCGCTGCTCTATTTCGTTTTTGTAGTAGTTAAACGCCTTGTCCATTTCATCCTCTGCCCACTTTTTGAGCGGAGTGCTTCTGTCGGGCAAACTCCAGTAGCCGAGTACGCGCGTTTCGTGGTAGTATTCGGGGTCGCAAATCATAACCGGCGGCTTCTGCACTCTGTCGGCATGGCTTAAAATAAGCTCGTCCGACGCGACCTCGTCATAGAAGTAAACGGTAAGGTCGTTCGTGTTCGCTATGCCGTAAGCCGACGAGCCGATCTCGGGCGTACCCTCGTAGTACGTCTGGTCGTGCGAAACAACATCATAGTGGCGCATATCGCGCGACAAGCCGTCGGGCGACACTATCCACGCCATGAGCATACCCTCGTCCGAGCAAAGTCCCTCCGCGTGGAGCGAGGACGGGTATTTCTGCCAGAAATTGCGCAGACAAACAGACACGCCGCCCTTTTCGTCGGCTATGTACATCAGTCCCTTTGAGCGTTTGCCCCAGTTCGCTTTTATGAACGTACATTCGTCGTGACCTGTGCGTTTCCTTACCTCGAAGCTGTCGGGCGTGAGCTGCTGCAGCCTGTAGCAGTCCCACTTCGTCACGTTGTCGATCTGCTCTTCCGTTACGGGATTGCCGTTTCTCAAATCAACGAGCGGCGCAAGGTCTATCATCTCTCCGCGGAGCTGCGCGCTGTGTACCGGCTGTATGCCTATGGACGGCCCGAGCCTCGGACGCCACAAATTCAAAATCTGCATACACTCGTGCATTACGCCGTAATCGCCCGTCATTTTAATGCGGCGGTTATAGAGCTTGCCCGTCATTTTACGCTTCATCACAAGCGCGATACCCTTTATAAAATCGGTGCTTTCGTCGCCGTCGAAGATAAACGTGTGCTTTACGTTCACGCTCTTTTCGTCGTAAAAGAGCGTAAAACGGATTATGTAGCGCAGAAACGTGTCGCCGTGCGCGCTTCTGTGCGTGCCGGTGAGCTTTACGGTCGTTTTGAGCGCGCCCTCCTCCTCTATTTCGGCTGTCTCTATCTCACCGTAGTAGGAGATTATGCGCTTTATCTCGTCGCCGTCCTGCCTGTCGTACGTTTCTTTCTGCACCTTTAAGACCGCGTCGGCGTAAGGCGTTTTCATAAGCGTTGTACCCGATTTCGGGAATATTGCGGTAAACGCTCCGTTATCAACGGTTATACCGTCGTCCGTTTCGTTTACCGTTATGCCGCCGTACTCCTTTTTTTCGGCTTTCTTTATCTCCACGCCGTCGCCGTCAACGCGCGCGGTAAAGCTTGACCACTTCGTCGAGCCGTCGGGGTAAAACGCTATCGGCTTTTCCTGATACGGTATCTCCCTGCCGTTTTCGTCAAACGGCGCAAACGTAGTACCGGCGGGCTTTTCACCCTGCTTGTAGGGCACGCCGAATGTAACGTAACCGCCCTTTGCTCTGTTTTCCATCCAATGTAATTTTATGCTTTCCATTATTTATCCTCCAAATCAACTCGCGCAACTCCGCTCTTTACCGCCGCACGGGAAACGGCTCTCGCAACGTTTCTCGCGATTCGCTCGTCGAACGCGTCGGGTATTATCATGTTTTCGTTAAGCTCGTCGTCCCGTATAACCGACGCTATTGCCTCCGACGCGGCGATTTTCATTTCGTCGTTTATGTCGGACGCTCTCACGTCGAGCGCGCCGCGAAATATTCCGGGGAACGCAAGGACGTTGTTTATCTGGTTCGGGAAGTCGCTCCGTCCCGTGCCGACAACCCTTGCGCCCGCTTTTTTCGCAATGTCGGGCATTATTTCGGGGGTGGGGTTCGCCATGGCGAATATGATTGGATCCTTTGCCATGCTCTTTACCATTTCTTCGGTAAGAATGTTCGGCGCGCTCACGCCTATAAACAAGTCCGCGCCCTTCACAGCGCCCTTCAGGTCAACATCGAGGTTGTCGGGGTTCGTGAGATCGGCGAGCTTCGCCTGCTCGTCGTTCATCTGCGCGTTGCCGCGGTAAAGCGAGCCGTATTTGTCGCACATTATGAGGTTTTTAAGTCCGCGCGACACTAAAAGTCTCGCGATTGCCATTCCCGCGCTGCCCGCGCCGTTTACGACGGCTTTGATTTCGGTTATGTCCTTGCCGACGACTTTGAGTGCGTTAAGCGTGGCTGCAAGCACAACCACAGCCGTGCCGTGCTGGTCATCGTGGAACACCGGTATGTCACATTCCTCTTTGAGCCGGCGCTCAATCTCTATACAGCGCGGCGCGGATATATCCTCGAGGTTAATGCCGCCGAACGAGCCGGATATGAGCTTAACGCAGTTTACAATCTCGTCAACGTCCTTCGACTTCACGCACAGCGGAAACGCGTCCACGCCCGCAAATGTCTTAAACAGTGCGCATTTGCCTTCCATTACGGGCATACCCGCCTCTGGCCCTATATCGCCGAGACCGAGTACCGCCGTACCGTCCGTTATGACCGCCACAAGGTTTGAGCGGCGCGTGTACTTGTACGACAGGTCGGTGTTTTTCGCAATTTCAAGGCACGGCTCGGCTACTCCGGGCGTGTACGCGACCGACAATTCGTCGCGGTTCGTCACCCTCGCGCGCGATACGACCTCTATTTTGCCCTGCCATTCCTCGTGTTTTTTTAAAGCGTATTCTTTTTTGTCCAAAATCTGTCCACCTCCGACTTCACAGTTATAATTATTGTATCACAATTTTTTCCGATATTCAATATGTTTATGGCATAAAAAGAAAAACTCCCGTTTTTACGGGAGTAATCTCGCTATATCGGGGAACGGCGCAAGACTGCGCTTCAAAATTCCGTGCATGTGCGCTATCGCGACGCCGTAATTTACAATCGGCACGCCTGCCTTTTTCGCTTCGGTTATGCGGCGTTTCATTTCCTTTTCGTTGAGCATACAGCCGCCGCAGTGTATTATGAGCTTGTAATCACTCAAATCCTCTCCGAAGCCGCCGCCGGATGTGAAGGAATATTCGGGTTTCGCGCCCGTAAATTTCGCGATCCATGCCGGTATTTTCTCCGTGCCTATGTCGCCGCATTGGCGGTGGTGCGTGCAGCCCTCGCTTATAAGTACCTTGTCGCCGTCACGAAGTTTTGAAAGCTGCGCCGCGCCCTTTACAAGCTCGGCGAGGTCGCCCTTGTACCGCGCGAACAGTATCGAGAACGACGTGAGCAAAATGCCCTCCGGAACGTCAGCCGCAACCGCTTCAAACGCCTGCGAATCGGTTATGACTATACGCGGCTTTTTCGAGAGTGATTTTAGTGTCCCCGAAAGTTCCTGCGGCTGACAGCAAACCGCGGTACAGTGCGAGTCGAGTATTTCGCGGAGCGTCTGCTGCTGCGGAAGGATTATTCTGCCCTTCGGCGCGGCGGCGTCAACCGGTATCACAAGCACAGCCATATCTACTTTATCAAGCAAATCTGCGACTATGTGCTTGTCGTTTACTGTCCCCCTACCGAGACGCGCAATCATGTTTTTGAGCGCGTCAACGCTCTGTTTGTCGAATATGCTGACGCATATTTCGTTGTCTTTTAGTGTCCCCGTATCGTGCGGCAGGTCGGATTTTGTGTACGCCGTGATGTACGGAACTTTAGTGTCCCCAAGCTCGCGTATAAGCTCCCTGTCCGCGTCGGAAAGACCTCTCTGCGCATCAACGGCGAGCACCGCGACGTCCGTTTTCGCGAGTACCTCCCTCGCACGCTTCACGCGCTTTTCTCCAAGCTCGCCCTCGTCGTCGAGACCGGGCGTGTCGATTATTACGACCGGACCTATAGGAAGAAGCTCCATAGATTTTTTTACGGGGTCGGTCGTCGTACCCTTAACGTCCGACACGACCGACATTTCCTGATTTGTCACGGCGTTTACAAGGCTCGATTTACCCGCGTTTCTCATGCCGAAAAACGCTATATGCACCCTTTCCGCCGAGGCTGTTTCGTTCAAGCTCATATTATCACCTAAAATCTGAAATCGCGTCTGTTTGAGCTGCGTATATCGTCTATATTTTTACGCGCGATTTCGCGTACTTTGTCATTCGGTATGCGGCTAAGCTCCTTTTCGATAAGCTCGTAGCCGACCTTTTTCGTTTCCTCGGACGCGTAGTCAACGAGGTATTCCGTAAGCGTCATAAGCGCGTTGGGGTGGCAGCAGTTCAATATCTGTCCGCTCTTGCAAAGCGACATGAAGCGGTCGCCTGTGCGTCCCTCTCGGTAGCAGGCGGTGCAGAACGACGGAATGTGTCCGTTTTCCATGAGCCACCTCACAACCTCGTCGAGCGAGCGGCAGTCAGAAACGTCGAACTGCTCCGTGTCGTGCGGACGTTCCTCCTCGGTGTAGCCGCCCACCGACGTGCGCGAGCCGCCGCTTACCTGTGAAATGCCGAGCCGCAGAAGCTTTGAGCGCACTTCCTCCGTTTCGCGCGTCGAAATAATCATGCCGGTGTACGGCACGGCAAGACGTATGCACGCCGTGATTTTCGCAAACGTTTCGTCGTCGATGCCGTTGTCAAACTCGTCGGGATCGATGTCGTCGGCGTGCTTTACGCGCGGCACGCTTATAGTGTGGGGACCCACGCCGTGCACAGCCTCGAGGTGTTCCGCGTGCATTATAAGTCCGGCGAACTCGTACTTGTACATTTCAAGTCCGAACAAAACTCCCAGTCCCACGTCGTCGATACCGCCCTCCATCGCTCTGTCCATAGCCTCGGTGTGGTAGGCGTAGTCGTGCTTGGGGCCCGTCGGGTGGAGCCTTAAATAGCTCTCCTTGTGGTACGTTTCCTGGAACAGAATATACGTGCCTATGCCCGCCTCCTTCAGTTTGCGGTAATTTTCAACGGTCGTCGCGGCGATGTTCACGTTCACGCGGCGAATATCGCCGTTTTTGTGGTGTACGCTGTAAATTGTTTTGATGCAGTCCAAAATGTATTCTATCGGGTTGTTTACGGGATCCTCGCCCGCTTCAATCGCAAGGCGCTTGTGTCCCATGTCCTGCAGCGCGATAACCTCCGCCTTGACCTCCTCCTGCGTCAGCTTTTTGCGCGGTATCGTCTTGTTCTTTTGGTGGTACGGGCAGTACAGGCAGCCGTTCACGCAGTAGTTTGAAAGGTAAAGCGGCGCGAATATGACTATTCTGTTGCCGTAAAACGCGAGCTTTATTTCCTCCGCGACGGCATAGATTTTTTCTATCTTTTCGGGTATCTCGCACGCGAGCAGAACCGACGCTTCGCGGTGCGTGAGACCGCGGCACACGCAGCCTTTTTCGGTCTTTACGGGGCGCGCCTTCTCGATTATCTCGTCTATAAGCTCCGCGTTGTTCTTGTTCGCCTCGGCGTATTCAAGCGTCGCGCGGATTTCCTCGTCGTTTATAAATTCCTCAGCCTTGTATGACTTCGGGTTGTATTCTATTCTCATTTTCTTATGTCTCCTCTGTCCGTAACTATCTCGTATCCGATCGATTTCATTCTTTGCTTTAAGCACGCGACGCACTGCGCGCTTTCCTCGCCCGTGCATATCTTGTTGTCGTAAAGCTCGTACTTTTTCCGTACAGCCGTCGGCGACAGGTTCGGCATTACGACGTTCGCGCCCGACTGTATTCCCATTTCACGCCCCAAAGGGTGAATCGTGCCGAGAGCCGTCGTCGCAGGCAATAGCACAGGCGGGTAAATGAGCCGTATTATTGACAAAAGGTAACACGTAAGCTCCACCGTTCCGCCCTTTTCGTTTGCGAACGGCGTCGCGCCGTGCGGAACGAACGGCCCTATGCCGCACATGTCCGGCTTAAATTCCTCTATGAATTTTAAGTCCTCGGCTATTGTCCGCGCTGTCTGGTACGGCGAGCCGACCATAAATCCGCAGCCGACCTGATAGCCTATCTCGCGCAGATTTTTTAGGCAGCGCATACGGTTTTCAAACGACATTTCGCTTGGGTGCAGCTTTTCGTAATGCTCCTTGTCAGCCGTTTCGTGACGCAGCAGATACCTGTCCGCACCCGCGTCAAACAGGCGTTTGTAGCTTTCACGGCTTCGCTCTCCGAGCGACAGCGTTACGGCGCAGTCGGGATATTTTTGTTTTATTTCCTTTATAATCCCCTCAAGCAAATCGTCGGTGTAGTACCCGTCCTCGCCGCCCTGCAGGACGAACGTGCGGAAGCCGAGCTTGTACCCCTCGTCGGCGCAGTCAAGAATTTCGTCCGCGCTTAATCTGTAGCGTTCGCACGAAGAATTGCTTTTACGTATGCCGCAGTAAAGGCAGTCGTTTTTGCAGATGTTGCTTATCTCGATAAGTCCGCGCACAAAAACGTCGGTTCCGTAAATCTCCTTACGTATTTTAACCGCTCTTTCGGCAAGCATACGCGCCGCGTTTTCATCGCGGTTTTCTATCAGATACGCGTACTCGTCAAGCGTGAGGGTATGCGTGTCCGACAGCTTTTCTATGAGATTTTCCGTTGTCACGCTTACCACTCCCTTGTATGCCATACAAAAACAAGGGGCTTTCGGCAAAGCCCCTTTGCTTTCGGTTAAAATCAGTTAATTGTTCTCTCCACGTAAGACGTGTGAAGCAGGTTGTGAGCCTTTTCGCTTCCCGGCTCGCCGAGATATTCCTCGTACAGCTTCTTTATCGAAGGGTTCTCGTGCGACTTTCTTATCGTCTTAGCCGTGTCATTGTTGTAGAGCGCTTTTGCGCGGAGCGCCTTGACGTCGGTGAAGTTTCTTACGTCCGCGTGTACGAGCGGCTGACCGCCGCCGTTTACGCATCCGCCTTCGCAGCACATTATCTCCACAAAGTGGTAGTCCGCCTCGCCGGCGCGTATCTTATCCATAATCACGCGCGCGTTGTTAAGTCCCGACGCAACGGCAACCTTTACCTCCTTGCCGCCGACGGTGTAGGTGGCTTCCTTTATGCCGTCCGTGCCGCGAACCTCGGTAAAGTCGGGCTTTTGAAGCTCCTCGCCCGTCAGCTTTTCAACAGCCGTGCGGAGCGCGGCTTCCATAACGCCGCCGGTCGCTCCGAATATTACGCCCGCGCCGCTGCTCTCGCCGAGCGGATCGTCAAAGCCCTCGTCGGGCAGAATGTTAAAGTCGATGCCGCACTTGCGGATAAGACGAGCAAGCTCGCGCGTTGTGATTGAAATGTCAACGTCGGGCATACCCGCCGCGTCCTGGTCGGCTCTGTTAATTTCAAACTTTTTCGCCGTACACGGCATAACGCTCACGCATACTATATTCTTCGGGTCGATACCCATTTTTTCCGCGTAGTACGTCTTTGTCACCGCGCCGAACATCTGCTGCGGCGATTTGCAGCTTGAAAGATGCGAAAGCTGGTCGGGATAATAATGCTCGCAATACTTTACCCAGCCGGGCGAGCATGACGTTATCATCGGCAGCACGCCGCCGTTTTGCACTCTTTCTATAAACTCGTTCGCTTCCTCCATGATTGTGAGGTCAGCGCCGAAGTTTGTGTCAAACACCTTGTCAAAGCCTATTCTGCGAAGAGCGGCAGCCATTTTGCCCTCAACGTCCGTACCCATCGGGTAACCGAATTCCTCGCCGAGTGCCGCGCGTACAGCCGGAGCGGTCTGCACAACGACGTGCTTTTCGCCGTCATTTATCGCGGCGAGAACGTCGTCGGTGTTATCCTTTTCGTACAGCGCGCCGACGGGACACGCCGCGATACACTGACCGCAGTTTACGCAGCTTGTGTCGACAAGGTCGGACTCGAACGCGCATCCTATCGACGTCGCGAAGCCGCGGTTATTGGGTCCTATTACGGCGACGCCCTGAACCTTCTCGCACACCGCGACACAGCGGCGGCAGAGTATACATTTATTGTTGTCACGAACCATGTGCGGCGCGCTTGTGTCAGGCTCAAAATGCTGCTGCTCGCCCGCGAAGTAGTTTTCATCCTCAACGCCGTACTCCGTGCAAAGCTCCTGAAGCTCGCACTTTTCGCTTCTTACGCAGGAAAGGCACTTCTTTTCGTGGTTTGAAAGAAGAAGCTGGAGCGTTCTCTTTCTCGACTCGATGAGCTTCGGGGTGTTTGTGAACACCTCCATACCCTCCGTTATCGGGTACACGCACGCGGCGACGAGATTTCTCGCGCCCTTTACCTCGACGACGCACATACGGCACGCGCCTATCTCGTTTATTTCTTTAAGATAACACAGCGTCGGGATTTTTATTCCCGCGTGTCTTGCAGCCTCCAGAACCGTCGAGCCTTCGGGAGCGCTGACATCTAAACCGTTTATTTTAAGATTAATATTAGCCATTGTCCTCTCTCCTTCTTACTCCTTATATATAGCGCCGAAGCGGCATTTCTCCATACATGCGCCGCACTTTATACACTTTTCGGGATCTATCGTGTGCGGCTCTTTAACCGTGCCGGAAATTGCGCCGACAGGACAGTTTCTCGCGCAGAGCGTGCAGCCCTTACACTTCTCCTCGTCAATCTTGTATTGGAGAAGGTCTTTACATACACCCGCCGGACACTTCTTGTCCACGATATGAGCTATGTACTCGTCGCGGAAATATTTGAGCGTCGATATTACGGGGTTCGGCGCGGTCTGACCGAGAGCGCAGAGTGAGTTTGAGTGAAGATGCTCGCACAGCTCTTCAAGCTTGTCAAGGTCGTCCATCGTCGCCTGACCTTTTGTTATCTTTGTGAGGATCTCAAGCATTCTTCTCGTACCGACGCGGCACGGCGTACATTTGCCGCAGCTTTCGTCAACGGTAAATTCGAGGAAGAATTTGGCTATGTCAACCATACAGGTGTCCTCATCCATTACGATAAGTCCGCCGCTGCCCATCATAGAGCCTATCGCGGTAAGGTTGTCAAAGTCGATAGGAATGTCGAGGTGTTCCGCCGGTATGCAGCCGCCTGAGGGACCGCCGGTCTGTGCCGCCTTGAACTTCTTGCCGTTCGGCACACCGCCGCCGATTTCTTCAACGACCTCTCGCAGCGTCGTACCCATAGGCACTTCGACAAGACCTGTGTTGTTGATCTTGCCGCCGAGCGCGAATACCTTCGTACCCTTCGACTTTTCCGTACCCATTGAAGCGAACCAGTCCGCGCCGTTCATGATGATTTGCGGAACGTTCGCGTACGTTTCAACGTTGTTGAGTATTGTCGGCTTCTGGAACAGACCTTTAAGCGCAGGGAACGGCGGGCGTGAACGCGGCTCGCCTCTGTTACCCTCTATCGAGGTCATAAGCGCCGTTTCCTCGCCGCAGACGAACGCGCCCGCACCGAGACGAAGCTCTATGTCAAACTTAAAGCCGGTGCCGAAAATGTTGTCGCCCAAAAGTCCGAGTTCTCTCGCCTGTCCGATTGCAATCTGCAGTCTTTCAACGGCTATCGGGTATTCCGCGCGGACGTAGATATAACCCTGCGTCGCGCCTATCGCATAGCCGGCGATCGCCATAGCTTCGAGTACAACGTGCGGATCGCCTTCAAGCACCGAACGATCCATGAACGCGCCCGGGTCGCCCTCGTCGGCGTTACAGCACACGTATTTCTGATCCGCATAGTTCGCCGCCGCGAAACGCCATTTAAGTCCCGTCGGGAAACCCGCGCCGCCGCGTCCGCGAAGTCCGCTGTCGTAAATCGTCTGTATTACTTCCTCCGGTGTCATCTCGGTCAGTACCTTAGCAAGAGCCTCGTAACCGCCCTTGCCTATGTAATGCTCGATATGCTCCGGACTTATCTCGCCGCAGTTGCGAAGCGCAACTCTGTGCTGCTTCTTATAGAAGTTCGTTTCCTCAAGCGGAAGTATGTGGTCGGCTTTCGTCGTTTCGTCGTAGAGCAGTTCCTTTACGGGGTTGCCGTTCTTCAAATGCTCCTCGACTATCCTCGGAATGTCCTCCTCCTTTACCATGGAGTAGAACAGATTTTCCGGGTGTACTATCATAATCGGTCCCAAAGCGCAAAGTCCGAAACAGCCGGTCTTTACGATTTCAACCTCATTTTCAAGTCCGTTTTTCTTTATTTCCTCCTCGAGCTTCGCGATAAGCGCGGGACTTCCCGAAGACGTGCAGCCAGTACCGCCGCACACGTGAACGCGGCGTTTCGATGTGGTTTGCTGCGCTTTTTCCTTTATTTCCTTTAACTGTTCAATCGTAATCATACCGCGCCTCCTTATTCATACTTGGCAAGAATATCGTCAACATCGTCAACGGTAAGTCTGCCGTATACCTCGTCGTTTACAAGCATTACCGGCGCAAGTCCGCACGCACCCACGCAGCGGCACGCGTCAAGCGAGAATTTTCCGTCCGGCGTACATTCGCCGCCCGATATGTTGAGCTTTTCGGTAAGCGCGTTGTAAATGTCGCCGCTGCCCTTTACGTAGCATGCCGTACCGAGACAAACGCTTATTCTGTACTTGCCCTTCGGGTTCAGCGAGAACTGCGAATAGAACGTCGCTACGCCGTACAGCTTTTCGAGCGGTATCATCGTTTCGTCAGAGATTTTCTTAAGCACTTCTCTCGGAAGATAGCCGTAAATCTCCTGCGCCTTCTGCAAAAGCGGCATCGTCGCGCCCGGATCATCCCTGTGCTCGGCTATGACCTGCATCAGCTTTTCTTCCTGCTCCTTTGTTCCCGAGAAAGGAACAGTCTGTTTCTTCTCAGCCATTTTGTAACCTCCATATATATTATTGTTATACAAAAATCAACATCTTTAATTTTTTGCGCATTAAATTGATAATTATTTAACAATCAACCGCACTATAACATTGTATCACACCGCAAGACAATTTTCTATATGGTAATTTATTTTTGTCGAATTGATATAGTTTTTTGTATGTATGTTATGCTAAAGTCACAAACAACTTTAGTTAGCTACAGTTACAACCTGCGTTTTTGCACCGTTTTCACGCGGCACTGACATTATTACGCCGCGCGGACACTTCTTCGCGCACAAGCCGCAGTTTTTGCATTTGTCGTAATCTATTATAGCATGATTGTCCACCACATGTATAGCGTCAAAATGACACTCTTTTTCGCATAATTTACAGCCGATGCAGCCCTTTTTGCAGTATTGATTGACAAATTTTCCCATTTCTGGATTTGAGCAAAGAACCCAGTGACGCTGATTTTTCGGCACGAGCTTTATAATATGCTTCGGACATTCCTTTATACATTTGCCGCACGCCTGACAGAGCGTGTCGTCAACGACAGCTACGCCGTTTTTAATCTTGATCGCGCCGAACGGACATACGTTCGCGCAGTGACCGAGACCCAGACAGCCGCTTTCGCATTTTTTGGCACCGCCGGCAAATTTTGCCGCTGCGGCGCAGTCTTTTATTCCTTTGTAATCAAATTTATACACCACGGACGCTCTGTCGCCGGCGCACATTACACGCGCGACGACCTCCTGTACCTCGCCCGCCTCGACGCCCATTATGTCGGCTATCTTCTGCGCCACGGGCGCTTTGCCGACGGTGCAGGCGTTTACAGGCGCGCCTTCGTTTACAACCGCCTCCGCGTAAGCCGAGCAGCCGGCGTAGCCGCACGAGCCGCAGTTCGCGCCCGGCAGCACCTCGGTGATACGCTCCGCGCGCTCGTCCTTTTTAACGGCGAATATGTGCGCGGCAAACGCGAGAAGCAGTCCGAACAAAAGACCTGTTCCGCCGACCACGCATACCGCGGAAATTATATTTGCTGTATTCATTTTATTCCTCCATTACGCAAATTGCGTTTTGCAATTCATTTCCGATTAACCGATTGAAAATCCCGAAAAGCCCATAAACGCTATCGACATAAGTCCCGCCGTCAAAAGAGCTATCGGGAAGCCGCGGAAGCACTCCGGTACCGCGTCCTCGTCGAGATACTCTCTTATACCCGCCATTAAAACTATCGCGAGCGTGAAGCCGAGTGCCGAGAACGTGCCGTTAAGCAGCGAGAATATGAAGCTGTCCGCATAGTTCTGCACGTTTAACAGCGTCACGCCGAGTACCGCGCAGTTTGTCGTTATAAGCGGAAGGTAAATTCCGAGCGCGTTGTACAGCGACGGCAGCGACTTCTTTATAAACATCTCCACAAACTGCACAAGTCCGGCGATAATCAGTATAAACAGTATCGTCTGCAGGTAATCAAGTCCGAAGGGTATGAGCAGAAACTTGTTCGCGAGCCATGTAAACGCCGAGGCGAGAGCCATTACGAACGTTACAGCCATACCCATGCCGAACGCCGTTTCCGTTTTTTTCGACACTCCGAGGAACGGGCATATTCCGAGGAATTTCACCATTACGAAGTTTTCCGTAAGGAGCGCGGACAAAAGTATCGATACAATCTGAACAGCCATTATTTATCCGCCCCCTTCTTTGTTTTTTTCACGATGAAGTTAATCGTTCCGATAAGCAGTCCTAGTACGATAAAGCCGCCCGGCGCCATTATCATTATCGTCGCCGGCTGCACGTGCGTACCGTAGAGCGTTATTCCCCATATCGTACCCGCGCCGAGTATTTCGCGTATCGCGGATATGATGCACAAAGCGCCCGTAAAGCCCAGTCCCATACCGAGACCGTCAACCGCGCTGTGCAAGGGCCCGTTCTTTGACGCGAACGCCTCCGCGCGCGCGAGGATTATGCAGTTCACGACGATAAGCGGTATGAAAAGACCGAGCGACGACGCGAGGTCGGGCATAAACGCCTGCAGCGACATGTCTATTACCGTTACGAACGCCGCTATAATAACTATGTACGCCGCTATTCTCACCTTGTCGGGGATTATCTTTCTCAAAAGCGATATGAGAAGGTTCGAGCAGATAAGGACAGCCGTAGCCGACAAGCCCATTCCCAAGCCGTTTTGAAGGCTCGTTGTGACGGCGAGCGTCGGACACATGCCGAGCAGCTGCATAAACGTCGGGTTTTCGGTAAACAGTCCGTTTTTGAATACGGACATTGCCGTTTTCTTGTTTTCGTCAGCCATTATCCGTTACCCCCTTCCAGTATGATCTCCGCCGCATCAAGCGCGATGTTTACTCCGTTCGTTACGCCCTTTGAGGTTAGCGTCGCGCCGGAAATCGCCTGTATATCGGTGTCGGTCGCGCCCGATTTTGAAACGCCTATTCCCGCGCTCTTGCCGGTGTACTGCTCGCGGAACGACGCGTCGGTCGCCTTTGCGCCGAGACCGGGTGTTTCGTTAAGCGATATTATTTCAACGCCCGCGACCGTCTTATCCTCGTTTACGCCGGTTACGGTCTGTATGCCGATGTCGTAGCCGCTCGTTTCGGTTATGACGCACGCGCCCGTAACTCTGCCGCTTTGGTCGAGAGCGGTGTAAGCCTTTGTTATCTCTCCCCTGCCGTCCTCGGCGTTTTTCAGTTCGGGAGTTATTTCAAGCTCCTTAAATTCAGCCGCGTCGGGCATTACGGCTTTGAGAGCCGTCTGCTCTTTTTTAATGTTGTTTTCGGCTATGAGCGGCGCGGTATTCGCGTTTACAAATCCCAGAAGCGCCGCCGCGAGCGCGGTTATTACAAACAGTATCGCGCCCACCTTTATAATTTCCTTTACATCCAGTTTGTCGCTCATTTACGCGCACCTCCTCTGTTTCCGAAGGATTTCGGAACGGTATAACGCTCTATAAGCGGAGCGGCGAGGTTCATCAGAAGTATCGAGAACGACACGCCCTCCGGATAACCGCCGAACCGTCTTATCAGGAACGTCAGAACGCCGCAGCCTATACCGAATATTATCATGCCGAGATGCGTCGTCGGCGTTGTCGTGTAGTCGGTCGCCATGAAGAACGCGCCGAGAAGCAGTCCGCCCGTAAGGAGCTGGTACGCGAGGTACTGTGCGTCGAACGCGTCCTTGCCGAAAAGGAACGTCAAAGCCGCGAATGACGCTATGTACGCAAGCGGTATCTTTATGCTTACCACGCGCCGCGCAAGCAGGTATATAAAGCCTATGATAAGCGCTATTGCCGATGTTTCGCCGATAGTACCCGCCTTCATGCCGACAAAGCACTGCATGAGTGACGGCATTGTTCCCTCCGCGCCGCTTTTCATTATCGCGAGCGGCGTCGCGGTCGTTACCGCGTCAAACGGAGTCCGGAAGCTCGTCATCGCGCCCGTCCACGCTATGAGCATGAAGCAGCGCGCCGCAAGCGCGGGGTTTACGAAGTTTTTACCGAGTCCGCCGAACATCTGCTTTACTATCACTATCGCGAACGCCGAGCCTACGCAAACCATCCATATCGGTATGCGCGGCGGCATGTTGAGTCCGAGTAAAAGTCCCGTCACGACCGCGCTCAAATCGCCCGTTGTATTGCGCTTTTTGAGCAGCTTTTCAAATATCCACTCCGCGAGTACCGCCGATATTACCGCGCTCGCGAGGACGATTGTCGAGTAGATACCGAACAGCAGTCCGCCCGCGACAGCCGCCGGAAGCAGCGCGATTATCACGTCGAGCATTATCCTTTGCGTCGTGGAGTTTGTGTGAATGTGCGGCGAGGAGGACATTATGAGATTATTTTCCATTGTTCTTTTCCTCCCTTACCTTTTTCATTACCTCCGGCTTTATCATTCTGATAAACTGGAGCAGATTTTTGTTCGCGGGGCATATGTAGGAGCAAAGCCCGCACTCGATACATTCAAGCACGTTGTACTTCTGCGCCATATCCACGTCGTCCTTTTTTGACGCCTGCACGAGCTTCATCGGCATGAGCCGCATAGGGCAGTGGTCAACGCACCTTCCGCAGCGTATGCACGGCGCGTCGGGGTCGTACGTTTTTTCCGCTTTTGTTATCGTGAGTACCGACGAGGTTGTTTTTGTGACGGGGTAATCTATGTTGTACTGCGATATGCCCATCATCGGTCCGCCCGACACTATTTTTTCGGGAGTGCTTACAAAGCCGCCCGCCTGTTCTATCAGGAACGATACCGGCACGCCCGTACGTACGCGGAACACCGACGGATTTTTCACCGCGTCGCCCGACACAGTGACGTTTTTCTCTATCGCGGGAAGTCCCGTCTTAAACGCGTTCGCAATCGCGACGGCTGTCGCGACGTTTATTACGACCGCGCCAGCGTCCGCAGGAAGTCCGCCGGCAGGCACGTTTCTGCCCGTTATCGCCTTTATAAGCTGCTTTTCCGCGCCCTGCGGGTACTTCGTCTTTAATTCGATTATATGTATGTTTTCCCCGTACTCCTTCGACGCTTTTACAGCCTCTATTCCGTTCTTTTTGTTAAGCTCCACGCCGATATAGCCGTCCTTGAGGTCAAGCACCTTCATTGCTACCTTTAAGCCGTAGATTATATCGTCCGCGTTTTCGAGCATGTAGCGGTGGTCGCTCGTTATGTACGGCTCGCACTCCGCGCCGTTCACGATTATGTAATCGACCTTCTGCTTCGGCGAAAGCTTGACATGCGTCGGGAAGCCCGCGCCGCCCATGCCGACTATGCCCGCTTCGCGTATAACGGACAAAAGCTCATCATGGTTCATGCTCTTGTAATCCTTCGGGCAAACGTCGTCCGACACGGTATACTCCTTGTCGTTCTCGACAAATATTGCCTCCACCATCGAGCCGCTGTCATGAAAATACGGCTTTATATCCGTGACCGTGCCCGAAACCGACGAATGAACCGGCGCGGAAACAAATTCTCCGCTGTCAGCGATTTTCTGTCCGACCTTTACCTTATCGCCCACACTGACGAGCGCCTTTAACGGCGCGCCGATATGCTGACGCATCGGGTAGATGTGCATATCGCAGTCGGGCAGCCGAACGGTTTGCTTTTCATTTGTCAGCTCCTTGCGGTCGCGTATATGAAAGCCGCCTTTGAATGTTGCTGCCATTGTTACACCTTCCTTTCGAGGCGTTCACCCCGAGTTTTCCCAAATATTCGGAAGCAAAACTTGCGTTTTGCCCATACTTTATTTATTGTATCATATTTAAATATTTTTTTCAATATATACTTGAAAGAAATATGACGGTATATTATAATTAGAAGCGAATGTAAATATGTTACGGGGTGGTAAAATGCTTCAGAGCGGTATTGTTAAAAGCGTAAGCGGAAAAACGGCTGAAATTGAGATTACGCGCTCGTCGTCATGCGGCGAAAGCTGCGCGTCGTGCGGACTTTGTCCCGGTATTACGGCGACGGTAAAGGCTGAAAATACCGCAAACGCCGCCGTCGGCGACGTTGTTTGCATAGATATGGCTGACAATAAAATCCTCGGCGCGGCTGCGCTCGTTTATATTGTGCCGGTGGCGGCACTGATACTCGGATATTTCGCCGCGTACGCAGTAACGAAAAACGAGCTTGTATCGGCTGCGGCGGGATTTTTGCTCATGGCTGTTATATTCGTGATACTCATACTGTCGGACAAGCGCTTAAAACGCAGATACACACCGCGCGTAACGAGGATTTTACCGAAGGAGGACGCGAATGGCGGAGCTTAAGAAAAACCTCGCGTGGATCGGCGCATTCGCGTTGATCGCAGCCGTGTGCGCAATAGTTATCGCGTGCCGCGCAAACACCGCGCCGCACGGTAAAACCGCGAAAATCCTTTCGGACGGCGAAACAGTGCGCGTTGTGGATTTGGAAAATGTAAAAACCCCTTACGAGTTCACCGTCACGTCAAAGGACGGCGGCGAAAACACGGTAAGAGTCGAAAACGGGCGTATAGCCGTTGTGAGCGCGGACTGCCCCGATAAAATATGCGTCAAAAGAGGCTTTATAAGCGGCGCGCAGCCGCCTATCGTATGCCTTCCCAACAAACTGACCGTTGTCGTCACCGGTGACAGCGGCATTGACGCGGTGACGGGAGGCGATGCGCAGTGAATGTAAAAAAGCTTACGGTCATGGCTCTCATGCTGTCGCTCGCGCTCGTGATATTCGTCGCGGAGTCGTTTATACCGCCGCTCGTGCCGATACCGGGCGTAAAGCTCGGACTGGCGAACATTATAACGCTGATTGCCGTGTATATTCTGGGACGCAAAGAAGCGTTTGTGATACTCACGCTGCGTATAATTATAGCGAGCGTGTTTTCCGGCGGTATGGCGGGATTTTTATACAGTATGGCGGGCGGTCTTGTCTGCTTCGCCGTTACGGCTCTCGCGTCGCTCCGCCTCGGTGAAAACCGAATGTGGGTTGTGAGCGTGCTTGGCGCGGTCGGGCATAACGCCGGACAGCTCACCGTCGCGTGTATCGTTATCGGCAGCGCGTACGTGCTGTGGTACGCGCCGTTTCTCATAATTTCGGCGATAGTGACAGGCGCGTTTACCGGCGTTGCCGCGCAGGTTACAACAAACAGGCTTCGTAAGATAAAAAGGACATAAACAAGCGTTTAAGTCCTTTCGTTTTTATAATGTTCCAGAAAAGCGCGGTCGTCGTCGGTAAGCTCCGCATTTTCAAGCATATCGGGGCGCTTTTTTAATGTTTCGATAAGCGACTGCTCCCTTTTCCACTTTTCTATATTAGCGTGATGTCCCGATATTAAAACCTCGGGTATCTCAACGCCGTGCCATTCCTGCGGACGCGTGTACTGCGGATACTCCAAAAGTCCCGAATAGTGCGACTCGTTCTCGTATGAGCCGGCAGCCGCAAGCACGCCCGGTATAAGGCGCGACACCGCGTCTATCACCGCCATCGCGGGTATCTCGCCACCCGTTAAAACGAAGTCGCCTATTGAAATTTCCTCGTCCACTATCTCGTCTATGACGCGGCGGTCAACGCCCTCGTAGTGACCGCACAGCAGCACTATATGCTCCTCCCTCGCAAGCTCCTTCGCGACGGACTGGTTGAACACCCTGCCCTGCGGCGACATGTATATTGTGCGCGGCTTGTAGTCAAGCCCCTCCGTCACCGCCTTGTACGCGTCGTACACCGGCTGCGGCGACATCAGCATCCCACCGCCGCCGCTGTATGGGTAGTCGTCAACCTTGCGGTGCTTGTTTTTCGTGTAATCGCGTATATCGGTAAAGTTCAGTTCTATTATGCCGTTTTCGCGCGCTCTGCCGATTATACTGTCGCCGAGTACGGCTTCGAGCATCGCGGGAAAAAGCGTCAGAACGTCAAATTTCATTATAAGTCCTCCAAACCGTCGATAAGATGCACCGTCACGCTGCCGCCGTCAATATCTACGTCAAGCACCGTTTCGTCCGTCACGGGTATGAGCAGATCCTTCATACCCTCGCGCTTTACCTCGTATATATCGCTCGCGCCCGTGTTTATAACGTCGGAAATTTTACCGATTTCGCGTCCGTCGTCCGTCACGACCGTAAGACCTATGAGGTCGGCGATATAGTAAACGCCGTCGGGCAGCTCGCCGAGCATGTCGCGCTCCGCGTACAGCACGCGGTTTTTGTACTTTTCCGCGTCATTTATGTCGGTTATTTCCTTAAAACGGACTATGATGTTGCCCTTTTGATACTTCACGCCGCTCAAGGTAAGACGCTCGTAATCGTCCTTCGTTTTCACGTACGCGTATTCTATATCCTCAAACTGCTCGGGGTAGTCCGTCCACGGCACGACCTTTACCTCGCCGCGCAGACCGTGGGTGTTGACTATCTTTCCGACTTCAAGCAAATCCATATAGGTAATCCTCCGTTTTTGTTTATGTAAACGAAAAAGGCTGCGCCGCGCAGCCGTTTCGTTATTCAACTGTCCACTCGATCTTACCGGCAACGCCGCTCGTCATGCCCTTGCGCGCCTCGCTTACCGAGAACGCACGGTTCAGCGCCGAGCCGACGCTTCTGTAAATTGCTTCCCAGATGTGGTGTCCGTTGTGACCTTTTTGCAAATCTATGTGCATCGTACACATCGCTCCCTGGACAAAGCCTTCGAGGAACGTTTCCAAATCCTCGCTGTCCATGCCCTCGACCTTTGCTGCCGGTGTGTTGCCGTGGTAGTCGATATCTATGTACGCCCTGTCCTCAAAACTCACCGCGCACTCAGCTTTAGCCTCGTCGATAATGCCTACCGCGTCGCCGAAGCCGTTCGCGCCGTCGGTTTTCTGCACGTACTCGCGCGCCGCCTTGCCCATAGCCATGCCGAGATCCTCGCATATGACGTGTGTCAGTGTAAACTCGTCGAGCTTTATCTCGGTTTCGATATTAAATCCGCCGCGCCACGCAATATGCTCAATCATGTGATTGAGAAACGGCAGCGGGGTTTTTATATTTTTTCTGTAGTCGGGCTTGATCGGCGAAAAATCGAACACGACCTTCATTTCCGATTCCGTGGTTTTGCGCGTAACCTGTACCTTATCCATGATTATTTCCTTTCCTTTACGGCTAATCCATGCGTATCGAAGCCTTCAACCTTCGCAAATCTGTACGCGTAGTCCCTTACCATTTCAAATCCGTCCTTCGACGCGTAGCCGACGGATGAACGCTTTAAGAAATCCTGCACGCTTACCGACGAATACGTTTTCGCAAAGCCGCCCGTCGGAAGTATAGCGTTCGGTCCCAAAACGAAGTTACAGAGCGTTACCGGCGTGTAGTCGCCCAAAAGTATTTCACCCGCGTTTTTGATTTTCGGGAGCGTGTCGAACGGCTTTTCCGTCATTACCTCCATATGCTCCGGCGCGTAGTCGTTCACGAACGCGATAGACTCGTCGAGCGAATTTGTCAAAATTACGCCGCCGTATGTGGTGAGATTCGTTTCGATAAATTCCTTGCGCTTGGGCGATATTTTTTCAAGCTGACGGTTCACGATCGGGATTACCGCGTCAACAAGTTCCTTTGAATGCGTTACGAGAAGCGCCGCGCTGTCCGGTCCGTGCTCGGCTTCTATCATCCAGTCGAGCGCGACCTTTTCGGGGTCTGCTTTTTCGTCGGCAAGAACTATTATCTCGCTCGGTCCCGCAGGAAGTCCCGCGTCGATCTGACTTGCCAGAACTCTTTTTGCTGCGGTCGCGTAGCTGTTGCCCGGTCCTATTACCTTGTGGCACTTCGGGATCGTTTCCGTTCCGTACGCGACAGCCGCTATCGCCTGTATGCCGCCTACCTTGTATATTTCCGTGATACCTATAATTTTCGCAGCCGCGAGTATAGCGTCGTCAACCTCGCCCTTTTCGTTCGGGGGCGTTACAACAACGATTTTCGGCACTTTCGCAACGACCGCCGGAATACCGAGCATACACAGTACCGACGGGAAGCTGCCCTTGCCGTGCGGCACGTACAGGCACACATCCACTATCGGCGTTGTTTTTTCGCCGACCATAAGACCGTCGTCCACCATCGTGAACCACATCTCCTCGGGGAGCTGCTTCTCGTGGAAATCGTAAATATTCTTGTACGCGTACTCGATCGCCTCGCGCGTTTCCTTGTCAAGACGGTTATAGCCCGCCTCGATCTCCTCCGGCTTTACCTTCATCTGATCCGCCGTAAGCTGTACCCGGTCAAACTTCGCCGTGTATTCGAGTACCGCCTCGTCGCCTCGGTTTTTTATATCGTCCGAAACCTCCTTCGCGACCTTCATCTGCTCGGTTATGTCAAGCTCCGCGCGCTTCATTATGAAGTCGTATTGCTCCTTTGTCATTTTTGAAAGCTCATATATGTTGGGCTGCATAGTATCTCTCCTCGTGTTTTATTTTAATATATTTTTCATTTTATCGTAAAACGATTTCTTTTGCTTATAATTCCTGTCCTCGTCGAAGCTGCGGAGCATTTCCTTTTGACGCGAGCTTAAATTGCGCGGCACTTCGACCGTCACCGTCACGTACTCGTCACCGCGCGACTTGCTTCGAAGATACGGTATTCCCTTGCCCTTCATGCGGAATTTTGAACCCGTCTGCGTGCCTTCGGGAATTGTAAGCTCGACCGCGCCGTCAAGCGTCGGTACTTGTATTTTCGCGCCGAGCGCCGCCTGCGCGAACGTTATCGGCATATCTATATACACGTCGTACTCGTCGCGTTTGAAAATCTCGTGCGGACGTACGCGCACCGTTATAAGCAAATCGCCGTTGGGCCCGCCTTTCGCTCCCGCTTCACCCTTGCCGGAAAGCTGAATCGTCTGACCGTTGTCGATGCCCGGCGGTATCTGTACTTCTATCGTCTTGTTCTTGCGGACAACACCCGTTCCGCGGCAGTCGCGGCACGGTTCTTTTATAATCTTACCGTCGCCGTGACACTGCGGACAGACCGTTTCCGTGGTCATGTAGCCCAAAATCGTGCGCTGCCTTGTCTGAACACGTCCCGTGCCGTGACAGTTCTGGCACGTTTCGACGGGCGTACCCTTTTTCGCGCCCGTGCCGCCGCACGATTCGCACTTTTCCTGCGCCGTCACGTTTATTTTTTTTGAGCAGCCGAATGCCGCCTCCTCAAATGTAATGTCTATCACCTGACGTATGTCCGCTCCGCGCTTTGGACCGTTTCTTGTTCGTCCGCCGCCGAAGCCGCCGCCGAATATGTCGCCGAATATATCTCCGAAGTCGAAGCCGCCGAAGCCGCCGCCGTTAAAGCCGCCGCCCGCGCCGAAGTTAGGATCTACGCCGGCGTGACCGAAACGGTCATATTTATCTCTCTTGTCCGCGTCGGAAAGCACCTGATAAGCCTCGTTTACCTCCTTGAACTTTTCCTCGGCTTCCTTGTCGCCGGGGTGAAGGTCGGGGTGGTACTCCTTGCTCTTTCTGCGGAACGCTTTCTTTATTTCATCGTCCGACGCGCCTTTTTGCACGCCTAAGACCTCGTAGTAATCTCTCTTGTCCGCCAATTTTTTCACCTGCCTGTGATATTATACTAAATTTGGTTTGGTTTGTAAAGAGGTATTTTGTTTGTGTGTAAATTATGATTTTGATGAGTGCGGGACGTCGTGGGCGCCGTCCCCTACACCCGTTATTTGTAAATAGTGCGCCGTAGGGGCTGGCGCCCTCGACAGCCCGTTTTCGTAGGGGCGAACCGTGTTCGCCCGTCAGGCCTCCCCTTGAGGGGAAGCTGTCACGAAGTGACTGATGAGGTGTAGCCCGTCAGGGCGTTATTATTCGGAAGATGCCGCAATAACGCTGCTTCGCAGCTACACCTGCTACGGCGTTTGTTGCTTCGCAACACGCCTACGACGCTAAAGCGTCGTCCACCTCATCCACCGCTGCGCGGTCCCCCTTCCCCTCAAGGGGAAGGCTAATAAATCACAATCTACCGCAAACAGGGGCTGCCGTGTGGCAGCCCCGCGCGTTTTACTGATTATCGTTGTCAACCTCGGTGTAGTCCGCTTCGTACACGTTC
>CANQQS010000002.1 GCA_947626045.1 uncultured Clostridia bacterium
CACCTCGGCGCGTTCGCGGACGCGGTTAAGGACGCGGCGGACAAAAACGAGCCGTTTTACATTAACCGCTACGTCACGAATCTCGTGCGGCTGTTCAACAAGTTTTATACCACAAACCCGATATTGAAGGACGACGTGGACGAGGAAACAAAAAAAGCGCGTCTGGCAATAGTTGACGCGGTTACGCGCACGGTAAAAACGGCGCTGTATCTTATGGGAATAGAAACGGTGGAGAGTATGTAATGATTTATTCGGACGATATAAATAAAGTCTGCGCGGTGTGCGTCATGGCGTGTGAAGGCGAAAACGGCGAAATGCTTTGCACGCTGAAGGGCAAAACGTTTCCCGCTTCGACCGAGGCGTGCAAAAAGTTCCGCTACGATATACTGAAAAAGAAGGTGCGACGCGCGCGTCGTCTTAAAACAGACTACAAAAAAGAGGATTTCACGCTTTAATGTGAAATCCTCTTTGATTATGCGTTCATTTCAGCCACAAGCGCCATAAGCGCTTTTCTCGCCTTCGGATCCTCGACTCCGACAATAAGCTTGTTTACGCTCAAATCGAGCGCGGCGGCGAGAGCGGAAATTGTTTCTATATTCAAATTGTCCGCGGTATCATTCTCATATTTTGACAGAGTCGCTACGGAGATGTTCGCCGTTTCCGCGAGTTCTGTCTGCGTAAAGCCTGCTCTTCTGCGGTAAATCATAAGTCTTTCGCCCAATGAGAAAATTTCCACCGTTTATTTCGTCCTTTCGTAAATGATATCCGATATTTTCGCAAATTCTTCAAGCGACAGCGTTTCGCCGCGCCTTGACGGATTTCCCACAGCGTTTGTGAGAATTTCGGTCATTTCCGTTTTCGGTATCGGGAACGCGCTGCACAGGCAGTTTAACAGAGTTTTCCGCCTTTGCGCGAACGCGGCTTTCACAACCTTGAAAAACAGCTTTTCGTCCTTTGTTTTAACCGACGGTTCGGGGAGAACCTTCATTTTTAACACCGCGCTGTCCACCTTCGGCGGCGGCACGAACATTGACGCCGGCACGACCGTTACGATTTCAGGCTCGGTGTAATAGCGGCACAATACCGTTATCGCGCCGTAATCCTTCGTGCCCTCGCGAGCCGAGAGCCTTTCCGCGACCTCCTTCTGCACCATTACGACGATTTTTTTGGCAGGCAGCTTTTCCTCCAAAAGCCGCGTTATGACCGGCGTTGTAATGTAGTACGGAAGATTTGCCGCCACGCTTATGCTCATGTCGGGAAATTCGGTTTTTATAAGGCTGTGGAGGTCTGTTTTCATCACGTCGCCGTGAATGATTTTTACGTTGTCATAATCGGCGAGCGTGTAATCAAGTACCGGCAAAAGCCGCTTGTCAAGCTCTATCGAAACGACCTTTTCAGCGCTTTCGGCAAGCGCTTGCGTGAGCGTGCCGAAGCCCGGACCTATTTCCAGTATTCCGCCCGTTTGACCGGCGGCGCGCACTATTTCGTCAAGTACTTCGCGTGAGGTCAGGAAATTTTGTCCGAGTCCTTTTTTGAATGTAAAACCGAATTTGCTCTGCACGGAGCGTATCTCTTTCGGAGATGTTAAGTCCATATCGTTCCCCTTTTGCGGTTATATTATACCTTTTTTGTCATATTTTGTCTATACCGTGATGAAAATTTTTTAAATTTTTTTTGCGGGCTGTCGAGGTGAACGACGCTTTAGCGTCGTAGGCGTGTTGCTAAGCAACAAACGCCGTAGCATGGCGCCAGCCCCTACGACGCAAATTTTTAAATTACGGGTGTAGGGGACGGCGCCCTCGACGTCCCATAAGCCTCCCCTGCTAGGGGAGCCTCATGTAGGACGGCTCACATCGTTAGCCTCTCCTTGAGGAGAGGTGTCGTCGTGGAGCGATGACGGAGAGGTGGCAAAACGAAATCATAAAAGACCACCTCTCAGTCGGCTCCGCCGACAGCTCCCCTCAAGTGAACAACACGCTCTGCGTGTTGTAGGCGTGTTCGCTTGCGAACAAACGCCGTAGCAAAGGGAAGCCTCACCGTAGGGTCGCGCCCCTACGTATGACCCCCTCTATGAGGGGGTCAAAAGCCGTTTACGGCTTTTTGGGGGTGTCATAATACGATACTAATTCCATACACCCCCCGAAATCAAAGATTTCGACCCCCTCGACGAGGGGGTCATACGGGAAATAAGACATTAACCCCCCATAGAGGGGTCATGGATGCTCCCTCACACCTTCTCAACGCCCATTGTCACGGTTTCGCCGTTGATGTTCCATTCCTTTGTATTGCCTTTCGCAGCCGTTGTGTCAAGCTTGTCGGCGAGCGTTTCGTCCTTGATCGTATCCGCGTTCTTCGCAATAATATCGGCGATTTTCGCGTTACCCTCACAGCTCAGCTTAATATGGTCCATGACCTCGAAGCCGGAATCCTTTCTCATCGTCTGCACCTTCGAGATGATTTCTCTCACAAAGCCCTCCTCAATAAGCTCCGGCGTGAGATTGGTGTCGAGAACAACCGTTACGCCGTAATCGCTGTTCGACTCGAAGCCTTCGGTCTGCGCCGTTTCTATAAGCAAGTCCTCCTCGCTGAGCTCCTCCTTCACGCCCGCGACCTCGATCGTGAGCTTACCGGTTTCCTTTATTTCAGCCATAGCCTTCGAGCCGTCAATATTCGCCAGAATCTCGCGGACGGCGTTTATATTCCTGCCGAAGCGTCTGCCGAGCGTTTTAAGCTGCGGCTTGAAGCTGTACGACGTGAACGACGCGACGTCGTCGGTAAACTCGACGCTCTTCACGTTAAGCTCGTCCTCGATAATGTCAACATAGAAGCCGTCAAGCTCCGAATCCGCCTTGACGTACATCTTGCCAATCGGCTGACGGTTCTTTATATTCGCGGCGTTGCGGCAGCCGCGTCCGAGTACGACTATGCGCAGTACCTCCTCCATTTTATCCTCAAGCTCCTTGTCTATGAGCTTTTCGTCGTACGTCGGGAAGTCGCACAGATGTATGCTCTCCGGCGCGGTCTTGTCGATGCTTCTGACAAGGTTTTGATAAATATCCTCTGTCATGAACGGTATCATCGGCGCGGCGGCTTTGCACAGCGTTACGAGCGCGGTGTAAAGCGTCATGTACGCGTTGATTTTGTCCTGCGGCATATCCTTTACCCAGAAACGCGCGCGGCTGCGGCGTACGTACCAGTTCGACAGCTCGTCAACAAAATTGTCGAGTGCGCGCGCCGTTTCGGTTATCTTGTAATCGTTAAGATTTTCGTCCACGGTCTTTACGAGCGTGTTGAGCTTCGACAAAAGCCACTTGTCCATTACCGACAGCTTATCGTATTCGAGCTTGTACTTCGTCGCGTCAAAGTTGTCGATGTTCGCGTAAAGCACAAAGAACGCGTATGTGTTCCAAAGCGTACCCATAAACTTGCGCTGACCCTCCGACACCGCGCCGTCATGGAAGCGGTTCGGCAGCCACGGCGCGCTGTTTGAGTAGAAATACCAGCGTATAGCGTCCGCGCCGTGCTTTTCGAGCGCCTCGAACGGGTCTACGGCGTTGCCCTTCGACTTCGACATTTTCTGACCGTTTTCGTCCTGAACGTGTCCCAGAACGATTACGTTCTTATACGGCGCTTTGTTGAAGATAAGCGTCGATTCCGCGAGCAGAGAATAGAACCAGCCGCGTGTTTGGTCGACCGCCTCACTGATGAAGTCGGCGGGGAAGGTCGCTTCAAACACGTCCTTGTTCTCAAACGGGTAATGCCACTGTGCGAACGGCATCGCGCCCGAGTCGAACCAGCAGTCTATAACCTCGGGTACTCGGTGCATTTCCTTGCCGCATTCGGGACATTTTATAGTCACCGCGTCGATGTACGGGCGGTGCAATTCTATATCGTCGGGACAGTTTGAGGACATGGATTTGAGTTCCTCAATCGAGCCTATCGAATGGCGGCAGCCGCACTCGCACTCCCATATATTGAGCGGCGTACCCCAGTAACGGTTACGGCTTATGCCCCAGTCCTGAACGTTTTCGAGCCACGAGCCGAAACGTCCTTCGCCTATCGTTTTCGGTATCCAGTTTATGGTCTTGTTGTTTCTTATTAAATCGTCCTTAACAGCGGTCATCTTTATAAACCACGTGTCGCGCGCGTAGTAGATGAGCGGCGTGTCGCAGCGCCAGCAGAACGGGTAGCTGTGCTCGAACTTCGGCGCGTTAAAGAGAAGTCCGCGCTTGTCAAGGTCGATGAACACTTCCTTGTCCGCATCCTTGCAGAACGTACCCGCCCACGGCGTTTCCTTCGTCATCTGACCCTTGCCGTCAACGAGCTGCACGAACGGCAGGTCGTACTTTCTGCCCACGTTCGCGTCGTCCTCACCGAATGCCGGAGCGATATGGACTATACCCGTACCGTCCGTAAGCGTTACGTAGTTGTCGCACGTTACGTACCAGCACTTTTTGTCGGGGTTCACGAACGCGAAAAGCGGCTCGTATTCCTTATATTCAAGGTCGGTGCCGACGTATTTTTCAACGACCTCGTATTCGCCGTCGATATTCGCTTCAACGAGAGCCTCGGCGAGGATATAATACTCGTCGCCGACCTTTATTTTAACGTAAGTTTCGTTCGGGTTCACGCACAGCGCGACGTTTGAAGGCAGCGTCCACGGCGTTGTCGTCCACGCGAGGAAGTACGTGTTTTCCTCGCCCTTTACAATGAATTTAGCCGTCGCGGAGCGTTCCTTAACGTCCTTGTAGCCCTGCGCCACCTCGTGTGACGAAAGCGGAGTTCCGCAGCGCGGGCAGTAGGGAACGATTTTGTGACCCTTGTAGAGCAGTCCCTTTTCCCATATCTTTTTGAGCGCCCACCACTCCGACTCGATAAAGTCGTTGTGGTACGTTACATACGGGTCGTCCATATCAGCCCAGAAGCCGACGGTATTTGAGAAGTCCTCCCACATGCCCTTGTACTTCCAGACACTTTCCTTACATTCCTTTATAAACGGCTCGAGTCCGTATTCCTCGATCTGCTCCTTGCCGTCAAGACCGAGCTTTTTCTCGACCTCGAGTTCTACCGGCAGACCATGGGTGTCCCAACCGGCTTTACGCGGAACGCGGTAACCCTTCATCGTGCGGTAACGCGGTATCATATCCTTTATTACGCGCGTCAGAACGTGTCCGATATGCGGCTTGCCGTTCGCCGTCGGGGGTCCGTCGTAGAACATATACGTGTCGCTGTCAGCACGCGCGTCGATACTCTTCTGGAATATGTTGTTGTCGCGCCAGAACTTTTCCGTTTTCTTCTCCCTTTCCACAAAATTAAGATTTGCAGATACCTTTTCGTACATTTTATATCCTCCCAAACAGTTTTTTTCTTAATTTTATTTAGCCGTCATTTCGCCGGTTTTCAAATCTATCACATAATCCTTGTCGTAACGGAAATAGCACTTTTCGTTTTCCTTGTCTATCGTCACGTTGTCGAAGGTTTTTTGTCCGTACAGGCTCACGGACTCAAATTCCTTGGCGTAATCGCGGTAAGTGCCGTCGTTTTCGATTCTTAACAGGTTCTCCGACGCACCGCCGTGAGGCAGACCGTAAAATCCCGCGTAAATGAACGTGTAATCATCCGTTTCCAGTTTGTCGTTTATCTTATTCCAATGGTGCAGCCACCAGTCCTTTTCGACCTCCTCGCGCTTTGTTAAAGCGGGGTGTTCGAGATCCTTTGCCGCGTCCTTCGCGACGTCGGTATATATGAAGTAAAAGTTTGTTTTCTCATCCCGAAGCTCATAAACCTCGGTTTCCTCGCCCGTAAATCTATAACCGTAGCCGTCCGTAAAGCCGCCGTCGGGCGTTCTGTAGCCGGTTTGATAGTAGTTTTTCGTGCTGTGCGTGAAATTCCAGCCTATCTGCTTTTCCTCACCGTTTATCATGGCGGTCACGGGTATCATGCCGTTTCCCTGCTCATTGAGGAACGCTATAAGCTCCTCCGTTTCGGTGGTATTGCCGCCGACGCTGAACTTATCCGCGGGAGCGTACTCCGCAGTTATGTGAGTTTTGTCCTCGCTCAGCGAATACGTCACGTCCGCCGTATTGTCAAAGAGCATAGTCATAGCGTCGGGAAAGTTGCTGTACAAAATATCGAGTTTAAGCGTGCGCGTGTCGTCGTCATAAAAATATCTGCCGCCGAGGTCGTTGTACTCCTTAAAGCCGCCCAGATCCTCGATAGCGACGGCTGTTTTGCCGTTCAAATTGTACGCGGGAAGCTCCTTGTCGTACATATACGTCTTAATATCCGTTTCGTATATGTCGCCGATAATTCGTCCCGAACCGCCGTCAGTGGCGTTTGAGCCGCTGTTTAGTGCGTTCGGATAAAAGTCGCCGACAAGCAGCGTGCGGAACTCGTCGTGATATTCGGTGCTTGAAAGCAAATCCTCGGCAATCACGACCGTTCTGCCGCCTATGTTGTAGGCGGGTACTTCCGTATCGTTTATATACGCGCGGATGTCGGTCGAGTATATGTGACCTATAACGTCACCCGTATGCGCGCCTGCAGTGAGTGCGCCAAGCATTACCGCCGCTGCTGCAATCGGAAACAATAACGCCTTTTTCATAAAAATTCTCCCCTTTCGGAATATAAAAGGCTTCCGCCTTGCATAACAAGACGAAAGCCGTACTTTCGCTATACCACTCGTCATACTGCCATATGCGTTCCCTGTTACGGAGGAAATCCGGCGCAGCCTATTTGGAAAAACCGTTCGGTGCGCGGCTCGGAGGTGATTTTCTTTTCCGCTTACTCGCCGCCGCGCTCACACCGTCCGCGGCTCGCTTTCGCTTTCATACGGAATTTACTGTCCCCGTCATCGCCTTTATACAATATAAGTATATATCAAAAATTTTAAATTGTCAATAAATAAGATGTAATTTATGTTTTTAATAAAGTTACGGTATAAAAATTCATAAAACACTTGACATTTTGACCCCAAATAATGTATAATAACATATGTTGCATGAAATGCGGCATTCCATCAAGTCCGTTTTTTTCAAGATTGACTTGCCGGAGGGAGGGATATACATGTCTGAAGTAAGAGTAAAAGATAATGAATCACTCGACAGCGCTCTTCGCCGTTTTAAGCGTCAGTGCGCAAAGTCAGGTGTTATGTCTGAAATCAGAAAGCGTGAGCATTATGAGAAGCCCAGCGTAAAGCGCAAGAAGAAGTCTGAGGCGGCAAGAAAGAGAAAGTTCTGATTTCGATTTTGATAAGGAGATGACTTTAATGGCTTTAAAGGAACAGTTAGCGCAGGATTTGAAGTCGTCGATGAAAAACAGGGAAACCATACGTAAAAATACCGTTCAGATGATACGGACGGCGATTTTGCAGATTGAAAAGGACAAAAAAGTAACCCTTGAGGACGAGGACATTTTGGACGTTATTGCGAAGCAGCTGAAGCAGCGCAGGGACGTACTCCCCGAGTATGAAAAGAGCGGCAGAGATGATTTAATCGCGCAGCTCAAAGAGGAAATGGACGTTTTGATGGGCTACCTTCCCAAACAGCTTACCGACGAGGAGCTTCGTCCTATCGTCGAAGCGGCGGTCAAGGAAACGGGCGCAGCGTCGATGCGCGATATGGGTAAGGTTATGGCGGCTGTAATGCCGCAGATTAAAGGCAGAGCGGACGGCAAAGCCGTAAACGCTATTGTCAAGGATTTAATAGGTTAATAAAAGCGGAGCTTTCTCCGCTTACGTGCTGGTATAGCTCAGTTGGTAGAGCAGCGCATTCGTAATGCGCAGGCCGCGGGTTCGAGTCCCATTACCAGCTCCACGAAAAAACGCATAGGTAAGCCGTTTGTGCGCCTATGCGGTTTTTTGTTTTTATATAAAATCCTCGCTTTTGTCCTTTATTTGTCCTTTATTGTTATAAAAACAGGCGTTTTTGTATTACTTTTACGCACTAAATTTCTTTGACGGATTTAGCATATCTTGAAGCTTTTCCGCCGCTCTTGCGTCCGCCGCTTGTATAGCATGAGTATAAATATTTAATGTTGTGGTCTTGTTTGAGTGTCCCAACCGTTTTGATACCGTCGCAATATCCACTCCGCCGGCTATGAGCATTGTAGCTGATACATGCCGGAGTGTATGAATATGAGAATCAGGCAGATTATGGCGGTTTATAAATTTCTTATACCATGATGAAAGCGTGTCCGGGTGCATTGTGCCGCCGCTGTCTGATGTAAATACTTTACCGCTGTTTTGCCATTGGTCGCCAAGCTTAAACGCCGTTTTGCTCTGCTCAAGCTTATAAGTTTTTAATAACGCTATCATATCAGGCGGAATGTTCACGGCTCTTTGTGATTGTCTTGATTTGGTTGTGTCTTCATATACGCCCTTATTTGGTGTATAGAGCAAACTCTTTGTTATACTGATAACGCCATTCCTTAAATCAATATCCGTCCAATTCAAGGCGCACAATTCGCCGCGCCGCAAGCCCGTATATAATATAAGCATTATAGCTGTTTTATATTTTAGCGGTTCACCGTTCAAACACTTTATAAGCTGCTGTACTTCCTTCTCGTCAAGTACCGGAGCCTCTTTATATTCCACGCGCGGCGGCTTAACACGTCCGCAGGGATTGGAGGGGATCACTTGCCACTGCACCGCCGTTGTAAGGATTGACGATAATAAGCGATGATATTTTAATATAGTGCTGTCTGAAAGTTTGCCATCAGCATTTACAGGCGTAAATATATCTTTTTCGCCGAGGGCGGCGGCAATTTTGAGGGCTGTTGTTTTAGCAACATTCTTTCCGCTGATACAGGAGCGCAAACAATATTCCGATACATCCGCCGCCTCCGCAAGTTTTTTCTGTGTAAATCCTTTATTGCGCATAATCTCCTTGAAGTTGTCCGCCGCTCTATATTTTATATCGCGGCGCATACCGTCCTCAGAGAGATTATTATAAAATTCTTGTAAATGGTGCGGTTGCAGCTTTGCGAGCTTTATATGCCCTATAGCTTGCAGGATAACAGGTATTACGTCATTATATCCCTTTATGCTCTTTTCTTTCAGCTGCTTTTGTGCGTATTCTTTCATCCATTTTTCGATAAATTCCGCAAGTGTTATTGTACCGTCAAGAAATTGTCCCGTTTCTACTTGCTGCTCAAAATTTACGGCTTGTTTATTCAGTTCCTTTTCTATCTGCTTTTTCGTCATACCCGGGGCGGGTGTCCATGACTTTGTTTTTACAATCTGCTTGCCGTTACTGTCATATCCGGCTGATACGCGTATTTGATAGGCGTTACCGCGTTTTCTTATTGTTGCCATTATTCCGCCTCCTTTGTGGTTTTATATTTGTTTACAATATTCCAAAAAATATTTTCAGTTGTGTATTTATATAACGCTGATAATGGTACATTGTCAATTTCATTAAGACAAAAAGGATTTATGTTATCCGGTGTTGGTATATAAGTATATTCGTCTGTATTTGCATAAAAGTTGCCACATAAAATTGATGAAATTAACACTTGTAATTTCTCACTTTCAACAAGAAAACTGATAAAATCCGCAATATCACTCTCGTTAAGTGCTTTTTCTGCCATTAACATTGTAATGGCACGAGATGAAAGTCCTATAGCAGCATTTATTCCTTGTATAGTTTCATTGCGTGTAGCTACATCAGATAAACCAAGCAAATAATCAGATGATACATTAAAGTATTCTGCTATTTTTTTTATCATTGTTGCATTTGGCTGTGTTTTGCCGTCTTTCCATTGTCCTATTGATTGTCTTGTTGCTCCAATAGAATCGGCAAGATCGGGCAGTGTTATACCCGCATTATTGATTAAAGCCCTTAATCTTGAAGCAAATACAGAATTATAATAATCTTCTGTTTTGGGTTTGCGTCCTCTTTTTTTACTTTCCATAATATTTCGTCCTTTCTTAGTAAAAATAAATTGCTTTTTGCAATATTTAGAAATTACTATTTACATTTATGTTTCTTTATGCTATAATAACAGTATAGTAAATTTTTATTGACTTGTCAAGAAAAATGAAAATAAAATTACAGGAGGTGTAAAACGATGATGAATTGTGAAGAAATCTACGACAAAACGCAAGCCGGGGAAGAACGTATGAAGTCTATCAGGGCAGCGGAGGCTCAAAGGGCATATATGAGGGCATGGAGAGCAAAAAACAAAGACAAAACACGAGAATATAACAAGCGATATTGGGAAAAACGCGCGGCAAAGGAAATGGAGGGATAACGCGATGAATAACGCAGCTATGAAAATTGCCGCACCCGAGGCGGAAATTATAAATTTTACACCTCAACCCATGCGAGGAATTAAACAAGCCGTGGCGGAAATAAAAGCGGCTGATCCATGCACCGCGCTTACTGTAAATGGCTTAAGGGCGTTAGTAAACAATGGGACGCTTCCGTGTGTACGAATGGGACGCAAAATCTTAGTGAATATGCGAGTTCTCGACGATTATTTATATAACGGCGCGGCATCGGAAACAAAGACAACAGCGTCTACAATCCGCCGCATATCGGAGGTAAAACAATGTCAAGGGGATATATAAAATTATATCGAAAAATGCTTGAAAATCCTATCGTGTGCAAAGACAATGATTATGTTAGAGTATGGATAGAACTCTTATTAAAAGTTACTCATAAATGTTGTTTTGCTATAAGCGGCGGAAAAAGAATAACACTTAAGCCGGGACAGCTCGTAACCGGTCGTCGAGTTTTAGCCGAAGCCTGTAACATTGACCCAAGCAAGGCAGAAAGAATTTTGAAAGCCTTTGAAAAAGAACATCAAATTGAACAGCACACAACGAATACAGACCGCATAATTACTATTGTAAATTGGGATATATACCAAAACAATGAACAGCAAAATGAACATCAAGCGAACAACAACTGAACAACAACTGAACACATAACAATAATGTAAGAATGTAAGAATGTAAATATAATAAAATATATATGGTCATTTCAGAGCTATCAGCTCAGTTACAGCTATAGCGAAAAAGCTTACAATCCGCATAGTTAAGCCGTTTTATAACATATGTCAATCTGTTATGATTAAGGCGAGTTATGATAAATGTTTACAAAAATGCTCAAAATGTAAACATTTTCCCCTAAAATGCACGCATTTTAACCCGTTTTGCTTACATTTTAGGGATAATTGCTCTTTTACAGTAAATCGACAACACTATTATATTATATCACTGCCGGTGTTGTCAATTACTGTTTTAGGGGGTTGCTGCCATGACAAACGAACGACTTGCGGAGCTTGCTCAGGATCCGGAGAATTCGGAGCTTGTTCCTGTGTTATGGGAAAAAGTACGCGATTTGCTATATATGAAAGCATATCAAGCTTATAACGAATACAAAACAGCGTTTGACTGTTGCGGTGTTGAATTATCCGACATCAGGCAGGAGTGCTATTTTGTATTTCTTGAGGCTTTGAAATATTATAAACCTCAAGGAGGATACAAATTTAATACATATTTCGCCTTGCCGTTTAAGAGCGCATTGCAAAGGCTATGGGGTACAAAATCGGGCAAGAGAAATCCACTAAACGCCGCCGCCAGTCTTGAAAAGCATTTAACAGGAACGGACGGAGCGGAGGGTGAAAAAACTCTTGCTGATATATTGCCGAGTAAAATCAATATTGAGCGGGAAGTAACCGACATAATAGAAAAAGGTGAAGAACGCGCGGCGGTTCGGTATGCGGTGAATCGGCTATCGGAGCCTCTACGAGATGTTATAAACCGTTATTATTTTCAAGATGAAACACTTGAGGAAATAGCAGAAGCAACCGGAACAACCAAGCAGACTGTATTAAATCAACGAGACTATGCACTCAGTTTGTTAAGAAGATCCGCCGCGCTCCGACGATTATACAGAGCGCAGGAAAAACATATTACATGGAAAAACTTGTCATATATGGAATGGAAGCCGCAATATTTTGATGATGTAAACCGACTGAGAGAATAAAGAGGGATAGCAAATTGAAATCTGATACAGAGTATATTTTAACCGACAGTGAAATCAAAGAGATTGTAACGCTTGCGGCGGCAGAGGCGATAAAAGCATATAAAACCGCCGCACACGATGACCTCATGGAGAGAACCGAGCGACGCATAAGCGCAACAAAAAAGCTGTTGCAGAATTACAAAAAGTATATCGTAATAGCAAACGCCGTTCCGGAATTAAATCAAGAACAGATGAAGCACGTCGAAAGAATGTTGACGGTATATAAAAATCGCTGTTTAAGCTCACATAAACAGGAAGCGCGGCGGCGTTGGCGTGTGATAGAATTAACACATCTAACAGAGCCGGAACATACACATAAAGAAGTTGCTCAGATTGTTTATTGTAGTACCAGAACAATAGATTTTGATTTGCAAAAAGCTTATAAAGAGCTATCGGATTTATTTTTCGGGATAGATTTTCAAATGCTGTTATTGGAATGAAAAAGGAGATTATTATGACAGAAAAAAATCAATCGAACAAAGAGCGAACCGAGAGAAAAAAGGCAAAAAAGTCAGATGAATGGGATTTGGAACTTCTTGATGATTGGACTAAAGACTTGAGGCTTGCTTTTGCTGATTGGGCTAAAGATTTGAAGCTTGCTTTTGCTGATTGGACAAAGGATCTTGATTTGGATTGGGGACTTCCTGATCTTAATTGGAGCATTGAACCGGAAGAAGACACGACAAAGCGAGAAAAAGAGGTAAAGCATGACAAAAGCAAATAATATACTGAAATCCCATACATCAGAACAGCTTAACCCCGAATCCGCTCTATCTGCATATGAGTGGATAAATAAGCCGTATAACCAGCGCGGATTACAGAATATAGTGAGGGATTCGGTTATATTACCGCAATGTATAGAAGCATACGCAGATAATATAGCAGGGTTCGGTGTTGGTGTGAGGTATAAAGACGAATTTAATTCAGAGACGGAATCGCTTGAAATGAAGCAAGAATTTGAAAAAGTTCAGAATATTATAAAGATGTTAGGGGCGGAAATAGACGTAAAAGAAATTCTAATGCGTGTAATAAAAAACCGCGAAACATTCGGGATAGCTTACCTTGAATGTATACGCAACCTAAACGGCGATGTAGTACAGATTGAAAACATTAAGGACGTTCCGAGCGTTGAAATGACGAAGCCTGACGGCGACTACATCTCTTATGAATGCAGATACGGCAGTGAAAGCGTAACGCGGCGTAAACAGTTCCGCAAGTTCCGGCAAACGATAGGAAGCAAAACCGTATACTTCAAAGAGTTTGGGGATAGTCGTATTATGGATAAGCACACCGGCAAATACGTTGATAGCCTTGAGATGAAAAACCGAGCAAATGAAATACTTGTTTTTACTGTTGGCGGCGGCGAATACGGCGAGGTTCGTTGGATAGGACAAACTTTGCCGCAGAACGGGACGCGGAAATCCGAATAGCTCAACAATAATTACTTTCTGAATGGTAGACATATACCGCTGATGATTGCTATTCGCGGCGGAACGCTGACGCAGGAAAGTAAAGATAAGCTCAAGGCGTACCTCAATGGAGTGAGAGGCGAGTCCGCGCAGCACGGTTTTCTCATAATAGAAGCAGAGTCCAACGGCAACAGGACAGCGTTTGACGAAGATAAGCCGGATATACAGGTTGTACCGCTGTCATCTATATTGCAGCAGGACGCACTATTTCAGAAGTATCAGGACGACGCAAGGAAAAAGGCGCAGTCTGCTTTTAGGCTGCCGGCTTTGTATGTAGGATATACTAAAGACTATGACCGCGCTACATCATACGCAGCTATGGAAGTTACAGAAAAACAGGTATTTCAGCCGGAACGCGTTTCTATGGCATGGCAGCTCAACAACAAGCTCCTGAAAAGCTATAACTTCAAGTATTGCGAGGTATATCTGAAAGAACCGGAAATCTCCAACCCTGACGACATAACGAAGCTGATTTCCGTTGCTACCAATGCAGGAGGAGTTACTCCTAACCTTGCGAGAGAGATAGCTTGTAAGGCAGTAGGCAGGGTGTCAGAAGATTATAAAGGAAATTGGGGCAACATTCCTCTTGCATACATCAAAAATACCGTTTCACAAGCAAATACAGCCGTAAATGCGGCTATATCGAAAGCGCGGCGGGATAATTCGGAAGATATAATTCCAATACTCAAGGGGATAAAGGACGCTATAAACGAGATAACAAAGCATACAGGCGGCGGAGAATAAGCCGCCGCCCCGCCTCGAATTTTATTCATAAAATGCTTTTTGCAGTCTTTCATACTTATCGGAAAAAGTGCTATTTGTGATATTTATTAAATCTCTGTAGTCCTCTATACTGTCAATTTCCGCCGCTGAAATTACCGATAACAAGGTACCAACCTCTTTCAAAGCAATAATTGAATTTTCTAAATCTACAGTTTGCATTATTCTCACTCCTATCTTGAATTATTTATTTGTTCGTGAACCCATGTATATAAATCCTTGTATGTATTAAACAATGGGATTTCAAGCGTTATGTAAAAATCTTGCAACAATCGCTTAAAATATCTGTAGTCGCTTTCTTTTGGTGTTTGCTTCCATTGTCTTTCTTGTATCTGTGTAGATACTGCTTTGCTTCTCATTCCCATTTTATAAAATCCTCCGAATAAAATCTTGACTTGAGGCGGCGGCTATGATACAATGATGTTGCTATAAATCAATGCACAGCCGCCGCTTGTTGGTGGGGTGTACCGCCTTGTATAAGTTTGCGGCTTATACAAGGCATTTTCTTTTTACGCGAGCTGTAACGTAATTACCGCTCCGTAATTCATATACGGCGCGTAATGCCCGCGTACCGCTTTGAACGAGGCGGTAAGGTTCAGCCCCTTATCCATGAGAGCCGCCGCGACATACGCGAGATTTCGCGGTATATAGCCCATATGGTAATCCTCCGAGCCGTTCACCGATACAAGCACCTTGACGGCGTTGTTATCGTGCAGATTCGCGTGGTCGCGCTCCAGCTTCGCGCTCACCTGTTCGGGGCGGTATGCGGTCAATATGCGGTGTAACGCCCGCTGACGATTGCCCTTTGTAACTCCGGCTACCTTCGTATCAATCGCCTTGCCCTTGATAAGCCGCCATGCGCGCTTGAACGCTGCCGATAAAGTCAATCCCATTTTCTTTAAACGATTCGCCATAGTCGCTACCTTGCGGCGAATTTCTGTAATGTTTTTCATTTCGTTCAACTCCTTTCACTTGAGGTCGTTTCCCTTACCTCTTGATTGCATTATACTATACTATCGACAATATATCAATAGGCAATGTAAACAATATTATCGGCAATATATTGTGCAATATGTATATTGACGACAATATGTTATAATGTTATAATATAATTGCAGTTAAGGAATTAACTGTAGGTGACAGAGAAATCTGTGTGACCTTGATAACAGGAGCGGCGGCGGCTGTTCCGACTCTCTTGCAAAGGGGGTCTGCTTATGGATATGAATATCATTCTACAGATAATTGAGCTTGCAATTATCTTAGAAATAATAAAAAACATAAGAAAATAAGCCGCCCCGTATCGCCATAGGGACGGCTTATGTTAGTTTAACTAACAAAACGTTTACTTAGCGGAACGGCTAAAACCGCTCCTTTGTTATCTAAACTATATCATATATCAACAGATTTGTCAAGAGGTGATTTAACATGGCAATATCAAAAGCCCAACAAAAAGCAACAGCGAAATATGTAAAAAATAATTATGATCGCATAGAAATAAAAGTCGTCAAAGGCGCAAAATCTCTTATAGAAGCCGCCGCAAAAGCAGACAATGAAAGCATCAACGGTTATATCAAAAAGGCTGTCAAAGCGAAATATGAGGCTAATACAGGCAAAACCATAGAATTATAATCGCGTGAGTCAGCGAAATTGAATGAACAAACATATAACATTATTCTTGTCCTTTATTTGTCCTTTATTGTGATAAAATGAGGCTTAATATTATCAAACGAAATAAAATAAAATGTCAGACAAATGGCTCTGTTATGCGGTTTTATGGAATGAGATAAAACGACATAAAGAAAGAAATTACTCATTCGTAATGCGCAGGCCGCGGGTTCGAGTCCCATTACCAGCTCCACGAAAACCGCCCTTCGGGCGGTTTTTATTTTTCCCTTGCAATCGGACAGAAAAAATGCTAATATATTAACTGATAGGCGGAAAACGACCTATATTTATTTTGAAGGGGGAAAATCATATGAAGAAAAAGATTTTGAGTATCGCGGTTCTGCTGTCGACAATAATGATTGTTATCGGTTTAATGTCGATACACGCATTCGCGCTCGGCGGCGCGTGCGGCGCGGAAGGCAGCGATGTTACATGGGATTTGACCGACGGCACGCTTACAATAAGCGGCACGGGCGCGCTTAAAAGCTGGGACGACAGCTCAAGAAATAACGCTCCTTGGTACAGCTACAGAGAGTCTATACAACATATCGTGGTTGAAGATGGTATAACAAATCTCGGCCGCTATGCGTTCAAATATTGCGGCAGCGCAACCGACATATCGCTCCCCGACAGCTTAATTTATACCGGTGATTATACTTTTAGGGGCTGCTCAAGTCTGGAAAGTATAAAATTACCGGATAGTGTTACGGAAATAGGATTTGATATATTTAATGGCTGCACCGGTTTGGTAAGCGCCGAACTGCCCGCAAACATGACAAAAATAAACACCGGTTTATTCAACGGCTGCAAGAGCCTGAAAGATATTACCATACCGGCAAATGTTGCCGAAATAGGCGGTCAGGCATTCAGCGGATGCACGTCGCTGACAAGCATAGACATTCCCGGGAGTGTGACAAAAATATCGTATAATGCGTTTAAAGGTTCGGGACTTGAAAGCATAGAAATACCCGAAACCGTAGAACAGATTGAAAGCAATGTTTTCGACGGATGTGAAAATCTGAGCAGCGCCGTAATATATTCCTCCATGCTCGGCACAGGCATGTTTTCGAATTGTACCGCTCTGACAGATGTGACGCTGACGGACGGTATAACTGATCTCGGAAGCAAGGTCTTTTCCGGCTGTACCGCATTACAAAATTTAACCATACCTGACAGCGTAACCGACCTCGGCGACGAAACATTCTTCGGCTGTGAACTTCTGGATGGCATAAAGATACCCGATAACGTGACAACTATCGGATATAACGCATTTGCCAGATGCACCGGCTTGACAAGCATCAAAATACCCGAAAATGTGAAGTTTATTGGTTCGGATATGTTTGCCAACTGCACTTCTTTGACAGACGTGACGCTTCCCGACAACTTTCAGGGAATTCCAAAGGGTATGTTCGCGAGCTGCACAAGTCTTACGGATATAGATATACCTCAAAGCGTAACCGCCATAGGAGAGGACGCGTTCAAAAATTGCACGGGATTTAAGGAATTCACGCTGCCGGACGGTATAACGGATATTTATATGAATGCGTTTTCCGGCTGTACGGAGCTTGTGAATATAAACCTGTCCGATAAGATAATGCTCATAGGCGAGAACGCTTTTGCCGATTGTTCAAGCCTTACCAGCATAAAGATACCCGACAGCGTTATACAAATTCTTCCCGGAACATTCAGAAACTGTACCGCACTTTCAAGCATCGAAATTCCCGAGAGTGTAACATATATAGGATATAATGCTTTTTCGGGCTGCACCGGCTTAACAAGCGTAAAATTACCCGTAAGTATTTCCGTGCTCGGCGCCAACCTGTTCTCGGGCTGTGACGGTCTTACCGCCGTGGATTACGCCGGCAGCAAAACGGACTGGAGAAAAATAGACGGTTATGACGCTGTTTCACCCGACATTAAGATAAACTTTAACGGCGGCGGCAATTCATATGTGACAAGCGGAAAATGCGGAGAAAATATGACATGGAGCTTTGACGGCGTTAAGCTGACCATCAGCGGCACGGGTGAAATGACAAATTACGCACATAAAGATTTACCCTGGAAATCTCTGAAAGGCAAAATACTGATTATAGAGATTAAAGAGGGCGTTACAAAGGTTGCGGACGGCGCGTTCAGAAACTGCGACTGTTTCAGCGTAACGCTTCCGAGCACCTTGACAAGTATCAGCGACTATATGTTTTACGATACCGGTATAAGAAGTTTTGAAATTCCCGACGGTGTAACAAGTATAGGCGATTATGCGTTCGGTTCTTTGGGCGAAAACCGTGTTCAAATACCGGAAAGCGTAAAAAGCATCGGAAAAAATGCGATTTCCGGAGGACATATATACTATGCGGGAAATGAAGCTCAATGGGGCGAGATTGAAGGCAGCGACGGTATTACCGACGCAAAGTCAATCGAATATGAAAGCGGCTTCCCCGTGGTAACAAGCGGCGAGTGCGGCGATTATCAGTCCGACGTCAACTGGACGCTGGACAGTAACGGAACGCTCACGATAAGCGGCGAAGGAAATATGGGCGGATCGTCAGGTCCCCTCGATATGCCCTGGTATCATTTTGCGGACAAGATAAAGAATATTGTTGTAAAAGATGGTGTGACCAGTACAGGATATTGCGCGTTTACGGGATGTGCAAATGTTAAAACCGTCACGTTGGCGCCGAGTGTATCTTATTTGAGTCTGAACTCGTTTGCCGGCTGCTGCAGCTTGGAAAAAATAGTAATACCCGATGCGGTACAGACATACGGTATAAGCGCATTCTCTCATTGCTCTAAGCTGAAAAGCATAAAATTATCCGCAAATTCAAGCCGTTTTATAGAGCAGACATTCTATGGTTGCCGCAGTCTGGAAAACATAACCATACCGGATGGCGTTACCGCTTTGCCCAAAGAAATGTTTTACGGCTGCACATCACTTAACAGCGTAACGCTTCCGAGTACATTAAAAACAATCTATGACAGAGCTTTTGTGGGATGTGTTAATCTGAAGGCTCTTGAAATACCCGCAAGCGTAACGAAAATCGCGTCGGATGCTTTCTGTATGTACGACGGATTAGCCGATATATACTACCCCGGCGATAAGACCGAGTGGCAGGCGATTGAAGGCAGCGAAAACATCCCGTCAACAATCACAATTCATTATAACAGTCACATTCCCGCCGCGGCGACAAGCGGCGAATGCGGCGAAAATCTGACATGGTCTGTTAAGGACGGCGTTCTCAAAATCGAGGGCGAAGGTGCGATGATTGATTTCGAGTCCGCCGGAAAAACGCCGTGGTACAGAGTGAACGACCAAATTAAAAGTATTCAAATAGCGGACGGCGTGACCTCGATAGGAAAAAATTCGTTTGCCGAATGTGCAAATCTCACGTCCGTGACCGTTCCGGGTACGGTGACCGGTATTGATACCAATGCGTTTGACGAGAGCTATAATGTGAGCGAAATTTATTATTCCGGCAGCTATGACGATTGGAACAGCCTGAGCGGAGAAGTTTCTTTCCCCGAAGATACGGAATTTTATTATGAAATACCCGTTACGGAGTCCGACATTACGATGACAGATACGGGAACATCGTTGACATTTACGGCATCAATCACTGCGTCTTATGAAAACAGCCGGCTTTTCGCGGCGGTATATGACGCGGATAACCGTCTTATAAGCGTCGGAGCGGCTGAGGTCAGCGCGCAGGGTGAAACGTCCGTTTCACTCGATAAACCCGCAAATGCAAAGACGGCTAAGGCATTCATATTGCATAACAACATACAGCCGATAACAACGGCAAAAGAATTTGAGCTGTAATCGTCGGAATTACCGGCTCCATGAAAAAACCGCCTGAAATTCAGGCGGCTTTTTCTATGTTTGTGATATATAAAAGGAAAGGGCGCCGCCTCCGCCCTGTCGCGGGGCGGCGTGATTGCGGACGGACTGTGCCGCCGCGTTTTTTACCCAACGGTAACAACGTTAAATACTTTTCCGCTATTGACAAGGCGGAAAATGTATGCTATACTTTAGATAACAAAGGGACGGAAAACCCGTTCCGACACTTTGTCGATTTTAGTAGATATATGTTAAATCATATTCTACCCCAACCGCTCATTGGTCAGAATGGGCGGTTATTTTTTTATCCATTTAATAATCATAGCAATCACGAGAACCTGAATAATAAACCAAGTCCAGTCCGCATGAACCATGACTATGCACCCCCTGAAAGGAAGTGCCGGAACTGACCGCCGCCCCTGTATTTGTTATCAGGGTCGCAAGAAAGTGTCTTCACCCGCGGCATTTCGCGCCGCGTATATATTGTACCACAATATCTTGGTTACCACAACATACATAACACACAATATATAGGGGTTATTATTGTGTATTTTGCCCATATATTACCTGTTTTTTCGTCCCTCGAGCCACACTATCAGCACCGAAATGTCCGCCGGTGACACGCCCGATATGCGCGACGCCTGACCGATCGATTTCGGCTGCACCTTGTTGAGCTTCTGGCGCGCTTCGAGGCGCAGACCGTGAATGTCCGAATAGTCCTGGTTTTCGGGCAGCAGCTTTTCTTCTGTTTTGCGGAACTGCTCCACCTGCGCGATCTGACGCTTGATATACCCGTCGTACTTCAGCTTTATCTCCGCCTGCTCGCACACCGCGTCGGGAAGCGGTTTTCTGTCCTTGTCCACCTGCGCGAGCTTTTCATAATCGAGCTCGGGGCGTTTTATCATGTCGCTTAAGCGAATGCCCGTCTTTACCGCCGCGGTGCCGTATTTTTCAAGCAGCGGATTTGCGTCCTTCGGCGGCACGACCACGCTTTCGAGCCTTTTTACCTCATTTTCAACCATATCCATTTTTTCGAGGAATTTCCTGTACCGTTCCTCCGATATAAGTCCGACGCGGTAACCGAACGGAGTTAATCGCTCGTCGGCGTTGTCCTGCCGTAACAGCAGACGGTACTCGCTGCGCGACGTCATCATGCGGTACGGCTCGGTCGTACCTTTCGTTATGAGGTCGTCTATGAGCGTGCCGATGTAGCCGTCACTTCTTTTAAGCGTGAGCGGCTCCTCGCCCTTTATTTTAAGCGCGGCGTTTATGCCGGCGATAAGCCCCTGCGCAGCGGCTTCCTCGTAGCCGGACGTGCCGTTAAACTGTCCCGCGCCGTACAGACCGCTTATTTTCTTAAATTCAAGCGCAGCCGTAAGCTGACGCGGATCGCAGCAGTCGTACTCTATCGCGTAGGCGCTTCGCATTATCTCGACATTTTCAAGACCCTCGACGCTCCTGTACATTTCAAGCTGCACGTCCTCCGGCAGACTTGTCGAAAAACCCTGCGCGTACATTTCCTTTGTGCCGAGTCCCATCGGCTCTATAAACAGCTGGTGCCGTTTTTTGTCGGCGAACCGCACGACTTTATCCTCGATCGACGGGCAGTAGCGCGGACCCACGCCCTCGACGAGACCGCCGTACATCGCGGAGCGTTCGAGATTGGCGCGGATAATCTCGTGCGTTTTTTCGTTTGTGTAGACGATGTAGCACGGCACAAGATTTTCACCCGTTTTTTCGGTTTCAAACGAGAACGGAACAATTTTTTCGTCGCCCTCCTCGACCTCCATTTTACTGTAATCGAGTGAATCGGCGTGTATACGCGCGGGCGTGCCCGTTTTAAAGCGCATAAGCTCCACGCCTATGCGCCGCAGATTTGCCGAAAGCTCGTTCGCCGGAAACATGCCGTCGGGGCCCGACTCTCTTGAGTACGAGCCTATGAGTATTTTACCCTTCAGATACGTGCCGCTCGCGACAATGACCGCCTTCGCGGTGTATTCCACGCCCGTACTCGTCACAACGCCCGTAACGGCGTTGTTTTCGGTGAGAATGTTCACAATCTCGGCCTGCTTTACGTGCAGGTTTTTCTGCGCCTCAAGGCGGTTTTTCATTTCCGTGTGGTACCTTTTGCGGTCAATCTGCGCGCGCAGCGAGTGTACCGCGGGACCCTTGCCGCGGTTCAGCATTTTCGACTGTATCATCGCCGCGTCGGCAGCCTTACCCATTTCGCCGCCGAGTGCGTCAACCTCGCGCACGAGGTGACCCTTCGCCGTGCCGCCGATACTCGGATTGCACGGCAGGTTGCCTATCGCGTCAAGGCTTATCGAAAACACGACCGTCCTCATACCGAGCCGCGCGGCGGCAAGAGCCGCTTCACAGCCCGCGTGACCGCCGCCTATCACAGCCACGTCGTAATCGCCCAAAATCATTCTTCGCCTACCTCCGGCTTGTCGTCAGTTTCATCCTCGTCAAGATATTCTATCACAGGTTCTTTTTCGTCCTTTTTCTTCATATTTGAAAGTATCGTTTTTTCAATAACCCTCGCCGCGTAGAAATCGGTCACGTAGCGCGTGAAGCACAGTCCGAACACAAGCACGATTATTGCCGCGAATAAGGGATTTAAGTTTATTACCATGAATATGGCGTACAGAAGTCCGCAGCTAATTGCGGTCGTCAGAATATTTCCCGGCAGCTTCGCAATCGATAGCAGCAGCGCGTTTTTGTATATCATGCCGATTGAGCAGTCAAATGTCACCATTATCTGATATATATACGAGTGCATCATCGTGTAAAGCACGAACACGACCACCATAATATACGACGGCAGAAGCCATATCACGCTGCCGGTCGAGGTGTAGAAGCTGTAATAAAAGTGCATCGCGTTCACGCCGAACACGAGTATAACCGCGTCAATAAGCACAACGAGCATACCCTGCTTGAAATTTTCCAGAAATTTATCCTTGCCGTCGCTCGCGACCCACACCGGCTCGCCGCGCGTAAAGCAGCGGTTCACGTAAGCGTACGCGGCGCTGCTCGGGCCGCTGCCCCACAGCACGAACACGCAGACCGAGAAGAATATCTGAAGCATAACCACGACGCTGCCGCTCAGCTGCGCCGCTTGCTCCGCCGTCAGGCTTTCCGCCTGCTGAATATTCGCGGTCACGTTATCGACAATGCCCGTCCTTATAAACATATAGCCGAAAAACATATACAGCGCGGCAATCCACAAAAGGCTCGTGAGCGAGTAAAGCGAGTTTGCGGCAACGAACTTGCCCATTTTCTGCCACACAATATCTATATACAGGAAAAATCCCTTTTTTTTCGGCGCGTTTACGTCCACGCCCGGCCCGGGCTTCATATATCCGTTAAACAATCCCATATTACTGTCTCCTTTTACTTTTACTTTTTCACAATCTGTATTGTAACATATTTTCTTTTGTGATACAATATTTAACGCGGAAAAATTTACTTTTGAGGTAAAACCGATGAAAGAAATAACGGTAAACAAAAACGACGCGGGTCAGCGTCTCGATAAATTCATAACAAAATATATGCCGCGTCTGCCTTTGGGAATGTTATACAAGGGGCTTCGGAAAAACCGGGTGCGCGTAAACGGCAGGCACGTAAAGGACGGCGCGTATGTTTTGCGCGAGAGCGACGTTCTGACGCTCTATTTCGCCGACGAGTTTTTTGACGCGCCGCGCGCGTTCAACGCGGGCAGGAGCGATATTGACGTCGTGTACGAGGACGACAACATCATACTCATAAACAAACCCGCCGGACTTGTCGTACATTCCGACGATAAAGGCACGGACGACACGCTTCTTTCGCGTATGCAGAGCTATCTCTTCAAAAAGGGCGAATACGACCCTCAAAGCGAAATGAGCTTCGCACCGGCGTTTTGCAACCGTCTCGACCGCAACACGTCGGGAATAATAATCGGCGCGAAAAACGCCGAGGCGCTGCGCGTAATGAACGAAAAAATCAAAAACCGCGAAGTTAAAAAGTATTACCTCGCCATGGCCGAAGGTGTTACGGACACGGAAGGCATGATCACGTCCGGCATCACGCGCGGCGACAAAAAGGTAAGCGTAACGGACAGTGAAATGGACGGCTCAAAAAAAGCCACGCTCCGCTACAGGAGAATTGCCGTAAAAAACAACCTGTCGCTTGTCGAGATTGAGCTTCTGACGGGGCGCACGCACCAGATACGCGCGCAGATGGCGCACATCGGTCATCCGCTCGCCGGCGACAAAAAGTACGGCGCGGAAACGGCGCAAAAAATACAGCTTGCGTCATACAAGCTGCATTTCGGTTTCACGTCGGACGCAGGGATTTTAAATTACCTCCGCGGCACGGAATTTCAGATTGCCGCCGCCTTCGCGGACGCTTTCGCGACGGAAAAATCGTAAAGGTCGGCGGTCGCGTTCGGCTTGCCTATATGGCTCACGCTTTCCTCCATGATACGTATGCGCCACGGGCAGGTAAAGAGCATATTCAGTGCGTCCTGAACGCCGAAATTGTCGTTTACTATAATCGCCGCGCCCGTGTTTACGAGAAAGTTGAGATTTCTGTCCTCGTGACCGGGAATGGGATTTGAAATAATCATAGGTATACCCTTGCTTAAAGCCTCGGAGGTCGTGAGACCGCCGGGCTTTGTTATTATAACGTCCGACGCGTCCATCATAACGTCAACCTCATCGGTAAAGCCGTAGCAGTATACGCGCTTCGTCCACTCCGTTTCATCGACATACTCCTTGAGCTTTTTGTTCGAGCCGCACACGCATATTACCTGAAATTCGTGCGGACTTTTGTCTATCGCGTCGAGCATCGGCTTGATGTTGCCGTAACCCATCGACCCCATCATCACAAGCACCGTCGGGATATTTTCTATCCCAAGCATACGCCGCGCCTCGTCTTTGTCGGTCTTGCGCGTGAACTGCTCGCGCACCGGTATTCCGAACGGCAGAAGCTTCTCCTTCGCAATTCCCTTCTGCTGCATCTCCGACGACAGAAGCGCGTCGGGTATGACGTAATAGTCGAGGAACGTGCTTTCCCACAGCGGATGAACGGTGTAATCCGTCACTATGCCGATCGTCGGACACGCCGTTACTCCCGTCTCGGTAAGTATGCTCATGCACACTCCGGCGTAGCTGTGCGTGCCTATCATAAGGTCGGGGCTGTACTCGCTCACATATTTCGACAGCTTTTTCGACACGAACCGCGACAGCATGGATATAAGCGAATGGTAGTCGTAAGGCTCGTCCTTCTGCGCCAGCTTGCCGTACGCTTTTCCGTACGTTTTCGGTATATATTTCGTCATGAGCAGATAGCTGTCGTTTATATAATCGCCTATGCGGTGGCTTATGTAATCGAATATGTCAAGCATTTCACATTGGTGACCGTTTTTTTCAAAATACTCTATTATCGCCTTCGCGGTCGAATGGTGGCCGTAGCCCGCCTTTATCGACAGCAGCAGTACTTTCATTGTGTAATCCTCCTTTTGCCCGATGTTTGTCCTCTTTTTCATTTTTCGGACGTTTTTATTATACCAAACCGAAAAAAATTTTTCAACCTATTGACATAAATATTATATTGGACTATAATATGCCGGAAATTTGCTCATGTGAAGAGGCGTAATTTATGATATATGATATGACGAAGGGCAGCCCGCTGAAAATGATATTATCGTTTTCGGCGCCGATGCTTATAGGAAATATTTTTCAGCAGATATATAATTTTGTTGACGCGGCGGTAGTCGGAAAGTTCGTCGGCGCGCAGTCGCTCGCGGCGGTCGGCGCGACGTCCACGCTTATGACGCTCGCGATATGCTTTATGATGGGCATGACAAACGGCGCGGGTATAATAATCTCGCAGTGCTTCGGCAAGCGCGACTTCGTAAAGCTGCGCGAAACGGTCGCATCACTCGTGTACATAATAGCGGTTATGGCGGTTCTGACGTCTGCGGCGGGCGTTATTCTGGCGCGCCGTATTCTGCTGCTTTTGAACACGCCGTCCGATGTAATAGACGAATCGGTACGCTATATTTCGATTATTTTCGCGTTCATGGTGACGACTGCGGCTTACAACGCGTCGGGCGCGGTTTTGAGAAGTCTCGGCGACAGTAAAACGCCGCTGTTCGCACTCATTATTTCGGCTATGCTGAACGTCGGAATGGATCTGCTGTTCGTCGTCGTGTTCCGCATGGGCGTGGCGGGCGCGGCATGGGCGACGGTAATAGCGCAGATGATAAGCGCGGTATTCTGTATCACGCACATAGTACGTCACAGAAAAATGCTGAACCTCGACGGTATAATATGGAAAGCGGAGAAGGAAACTGTGTTCAAAATCTTCCGCACCGGACTGCCCGCGTCGCTCGAAAGCTGCCTTATCTCACTCGGCACAATGAGCGTGCAGCGGCTTGTAAACTCCTTCGGCTCCATGACTATGGCTGCGTACACCGCCGCGACAAGGATCGACTCTATCGCAATCATGCCGGTCGTGTCGGTGGGAATGTCGCTGTCGGTGTTCACCGGTCAGAACATGGGCGCGGACAACATTGACCGGATAAAAACGGGACTGTACCGCACGCTTGCGGCGCTTATCGGCATATGCGTCGTGATTGCCGCCCTGATAGTGACGTTCCGAGTACAGCTGCTCGGCATGTTCCTCGACGACACCGCGGCGGAGGCGGTAAAAATCGGCGGCGAGTACCTCATAATTGTAAGCACCGCGTACCTCGTCGCTGCCGTAATGCGAAGCTATCTCAATGTCCTGCGCGGAGCGGGCGACGTGAATACCTCCGCAGTGTCGGGCATAACGGAGCTCGGCGCAAGAATTTTGTTCGCGTACATACTCGTAAAATTTTTCGGCGCGACCGGCATATGGATAGCGACGCCGCTCGCCTGGGCAGCCGGCGCGGCAATACCCGTCGCGCGGTATTATTCCGGTAAATGGCAGGAGAAAAAACTGGTGTAAAAAGCCTAAAACGTTGACAATTCCGTAAAAAATGATATAATGAGTGTAAGGGGTGATACGGTGGCACTCGAAAACCAAAGATACGGACGGAATAAGTCAACGCTTGTAAACAGTGCGTATATCGAAAGCGGCGAATACAGACGTAAATTTGACCATTTAACGCCGAACGATGAGGTGAACCGCGTATTATATTCAAAAGCAAAGGAAATGCTAAAGCATAGGAGCGGCACGCTGTACGAGGATATGTACTGGATCGACGGCGATACGGGAAAGATTATAGCAAGCGCATTGAACGAGCAGAGCGAAAGCGCGGTTGCGTATTCCAATGCGGTTAAAAGAGCTATACGCAATAAAGACAATCTGATTGCAATACATACGCATCCGCATAGTATGCCGCCGAGTATAGCGGACTTTAATTCGTGCTGTAAAAATAATTATCGTCAAGGCATAATAGCCTGTCATGACGGCAAGGTGTTTGCATATAAATCTTATGAAGTGATTAGGGAGTCTTTATACAACCTTTATGTGGGTGATTATATCGACGCGGGTTTATCCTCGTATAATGCACAAATTAAAGCAATAGAAGATATAATGAAAAATCATAAAATTGTTTTTTGGGAGGTTGAATAAAATGGAACATGAAAAATATTTCGCATATGATAAGCTTGAAATTCCCGATTATATCATGAAAATGACAAAAGCGGAGCGGCGCGCGGAAATTGCCCGTCTTGAGGCGGAAGCCGCGGCGGAAAAGCAGCGGATTCTGGAAAGAGAGAAAAAAGCAAGCTGAAAATCAACGCAAAAAAGGACGCTTTTGCGTCCTTTTTTTATATAAAATTGTACCGCAACACAAAAAAGCGCACAGCCGAAACCATGCGCTAAAAAACACACGGCTCGACTAATGCGACTTAGTACAATATCCTTTTCAATATAAACACATGGTAAGCTTGAAAAGAGCCTGCATTTTTTGCAAAGCAGAACTTATCATGATATTTATATTAAAAAGGGGGATATTGTTTTAAGTCGCAAAAACAGTATACCATATAAAATACCGATTGTAAAGATAAATTTGTATGTTGCTCTTGATTTTACCGCGGCTTTATAGTAGAATATATATGTAGAATTATGTTTTCAAGGAAGGATTGAAAAAACAATGAAAAAACTCGAACAGCTTTACGAAGGCAAGGCAAAAAAGGTTTTCAAAACCGACGACGAAAATTTATACATAGTGGACTACAAGGACGACGCGACGGCGTTTAACGGTCTCAAAAAGGGACAGATTGCCGGCAAGGGCGTTGTGAATAACAAGATGTCCAATTTCCTCATGCAAATTATGGAGAAGAAGGGTATTCCGACACATTTTGTCGAGGAGATTTCCGACAGAGAAACGGTCGTTAAAAAGGTTGAGATCGTTCCGCTCGAGGTTATTATAAGAAATATCGCGGCAGGTTCGTTCTCAAAGCGTTTCGGTGTAGAGGAGGGCAAAAAGCTTAACTGCACGACGCTTGAATACTGCTTAAAGGACGACGATTTGGGCGATCCGATGATTAACGACCTTCAGATTATCGCGATAGGCGCGGCGACGAAAGAGGATCTCGACACGATCGCGGATTTGACGTTTAAGGTAAACGACGTTTTGAAGGCGTATTTCGAGAGTATCAATATCGAGCTTGTTGATTTTAAGATTGAGTTCGGTAAAACACCCGACGGTCAGATTATTTTGGCGGACGAGATTTCGCCCGACACCTGCCGCCTCTGGGACGCGACAACACATGAGAAGCTCGATAAAGACCGCTTCCGCCGCGACCTCGGCAACGTCGAAGAGGCGTATGAGGAAGTATTTAAAAGATTGGGATTGTGATATAATTGGGATTTGGCGGTCTAAAACCCCTCCGACGCCTTCGGCGCCACCTCCGTTGCTACGGCGTTTGTTGCTGCGCAACACGCCTACAACGCTAAAGCGTTGTTCACCTAATAGGGGAGGCTTGCGATATGCGGCGCACGCCGTATGGCTCCCCTACTAGGGGAGCTGTCACACGTAGTGTGACTGAGGGGTTTGTTTTATAATAATTTCAAAACCCCTCCGTCGGCTTCGCCGACACCTCCCCTAGTAGGGGAGGCTAACGGGACGTCGAGGGCGCCGTCCCCTACACCCGTAATTTTGAAATTGTACGCCGTAGGGGCTGGCGCCCCCGACAGCCCGTACTCATATAAATCCCATTTACAAGGAGAAAAACATGGCTACAAACACATACGAAAGTCCGCTCAATTCCCGTTACGCGTCGAAGGAGATGCAGTACATTTTCTCGCCGGACAAGAAATTTTCAACCTGGCGGAAATTATGGATTGCGCTCGCGGAGAGCGAGCAGGAATTAGGGCTTGACATAACCGACAAGCAGATTGCCCAAATGAAGGAGCATATCTACGATATAAACTACGACGTTGCGAAGGCGCGCGAAAAAGAGGTGCGCCATGACGTTATGTCGCACGTTTACGCGTACGGGGTACAGTGTCCCGACGCGAAGCCGATCATACATCTAGGTGCTACAAGCTGCTACGTCGGTGACAACACCGATATTATAATCATGACCGAGGCTATGCGGCTCGTTAAGAAAAAGCTCGTGTGCCTTATCGGCGAGCTTGCGAAATTCGCGGAGGCTAACAAGGATCTGCCGACGCTCGCGTTCACGCATTTCCAGCCCGCGCAGCCGACGACCGTCGGAAAACGCGCGACGCTGTGGCTCGAGGATCTGATGATGGATTTGGAGGACGTGGACTATCAGCTTTCGAAGGCTAAACTCTTGGGCTGCAAGGGCACAACAGGCACGCAGGCGAGCTTTATGGAGCTGTTCGAGGGCGACCACGAGAAGTGCAAGGAGCTTGACAGAAAAATCGCCGCGAAAATGGGATACGCGGACACATTTCCCGTGAGCGGTCAGACGTATCCGAGAAAGCTCGATTCGCAGATGCTCGGCACCTTGAGCCTTATCGCGCAGAGCGCGTATAAATTCTCGAACGATATCCGTCTTTTGCAGCACTTAAAGCAGATAGAAGAGCCGTTCGAGAAATCGCAGATAGGCTCGTCGGCGATGGCGTACAAGCGCAACCCGATGAGAAGCGAGAGAATCGGTTCGCTCGCGAGATACGTTATAGTTGACGCGTTAAATCCCGCTATAACGGCGGCTACTCAGTGGTTCGAGAGAACGCTCGACGACAGCGCCAACAAGCGCATATCTGTTCCGGAGGCGTTTCTGGCGGTTGACGCTATACTTAATCTGTACATCAACGTCGTGGACGGCTTAGTCGTTTATGACAAGGTAATATATCAGCAGTTCATGCGCGAAATACCGTTCATGGCTACAGAGAACATCATGATGGACGCCGTTAAAAAGGGCGGCGACAGACAGGACTTGCACGAGAAAATTCGTGTATACTCGATGGAGGCGGGCAAGACCGTCAAGGTCGAGGGTAAGGAAAACAACCTTGCCGAGCTTATCGCGGCGGACCCCGCGTTCGGACTGACGCTCGATGAAATCAAGGCGGTTATGAAGCCCGAAAACTACGTCGGACGCGCGCCGCAGCAGGTAGAGGATTTCCTCGCGGAATACGTGAAGCCGATGCTTGAGAAAAACAAAGATTTGCTCGGCGTGGAGGTTGAAATTACAGTTTGATGCTGCAAAAAAACAAATCATTGCGTAATGCAGGGAGGTAAAATTATGAAAGCAAAGAAACTTTTATCACTGGTTCTTGCGTCGTCAATGACGCTCGCGGCGGCTGTTACGGCTGTAAACGCGGACGATGACATTGTGGTGCTGCTCGATTCGATGGAGCTGACGTTTGACGACGTTCAGCCGCAGATTATCGAGGAAAGAACACTCGTACCGTTCCGCACCATTTTTGAGGCGCTCGGATACGAGGTAGACTGGACTCAGGACACGCAGACGGTAACGGGCGTAAAGGGTGATATGACGCTTACTATGGTAATCGGCTCGAACGAAGCTACACTTAAGACTAAAGACACTTCGGTAAATATCGGCAGCGGTGAAGCGGATACCTTTTTGGAAAAGGTTGTTACTCTCGATGTTCCGCCGCAGATTGTGGACGGCAGAACGCTCGTTCCTGTGCGCGCGGTCGGCGAGATGAGCGGATATAATGTTGACTGGAATGCAGATGAACGAAAGGTTTTGATTGTCACGCCGGTTGAGATGCTTACCGGTTCCGGTCCGGCTGTGCCGACGGCTTCGCCCAATCCGACAACACAGACAGAACCCGGTCCTGTGGTGCCGAGCGAGTCGCCGAACCCCGCAACACAGACCGCTCCCGGTCCGGCTGTATCGGAGTTCCCAATCACGTACGACGACACGAACGAGCTTCAGTCGCACAGCGTACGCTACTTTGAGCTTCTCTCGGTTGAAAAGAACGCAGAAGGCAAGTACGACATAACATTCACGCTCAAAACCTTCTTCGAAGGCAGAGGCACCGTCGCGGCAACGTTTGACTGCCTCGACGCGAACGGCAAAGTCGTTGACACTATTACCGGCAGCTACATCGGCAGCGACTACGCGTGGACGCCGCACGAGGATAAGGCTACAATTTCGGGCGATACGGTGAAAATCGTATTCCGTTCGGACAAATAACAAAACAGAATTAAACGCAGAATAGCACAGGAGGAATATACAATATGGTAAAAGCAATAGTGGGCGCGAACTGGGGCGACGAGGGCAAGGGTAAGATAACCGATATGCTCGCCGCCGAGGCGGATATAGTAATACGCTTTCAGGGCGGTGCGAACGCGGGTCACACGATTATAAACGATTACGGAAAATTTGCGCTGCATCTTCTTCCGTCAGGCTCGTTTAACCAAAACGTCACAAATATGATAGGCAACGGCGTTGCGCTCGACATTCCCGAGCTTATAAGCGAGATCGACAGCGTGGTAAAGCGCGGCGTGCCAAAGCCGAATATAGTCGTTTCGGAAAGAGTGCAGGTGCTTTTGCCGTATCACAGGCTGTTCGACCAATACGAGGAGGAGCGTTTAAGCGACCGCCAATTCGGCTCGACAAAGTCCGGCATCGCGCCGTTCTTCTCGGATAAATTTTCCAAGATAGGCTTTCAGGTGTGGGAGCTTTTTGAGGATGACGACAGATTAAAGGAAAAAATCAAAAATGTGCTTGAGGTAAAGAACCTCATGCTTGAACATATTTACCACAAGCCGCTTATCGACGCGGACGAGCTTTTCACGACGCTCAAGGAATACGGCGAGATGATAAAGCCGTACGTTATCGACTCGGTGTCGTTTATGCACGAAGCGATAAAGAGCGGCAAAAACATACTTCTGGAGGGTCAGCTCGGCTCTCTTAAGGATCCCGATTTCGGCATTTACCCGATGACGACCTCGTCGTCCACCCTCGCGGGCTACGGCGCGGTCGGAGCGGGAATACCGCCGTATGAGATCAAGGAGATAATAACGGTCGTTAAGGCGTATTCGTCGGCTGTGGGCGCTGGCGCGTTCGTTTCCGAGATATTCGGCGATGAGGCGGAAGAGCTTAGAAAGCGCGGCGGCGACGGCGGCGAGTACGGCGCGACAACCGGCAGACCGAGACGTATGGGCTGGTTTGACTGCGTCGCTTCGCGTTACGGCTGCCGCGTGCAGGGTACGACACAGGTCGCGTTTACCGTTCTTGACGTTTTGGGTTACCTCGACGAGATACCCGTGTGCGTGGGATATGAGATTGATGGTGAGGTGACGCGTGACTTCCCGACCACCGCGAAGCTCGAACGCGCAAAGCCGGTGCTTAAAACGCTGCCCGGCTGGAAAACCGATATACGCGGTATAACGAAGTACGAGGATCTGCCCGAAAACTGCCGTAATTATATCGAATTTATCGAGAAGGAGCTTGAAGTTCCAATCAAAATCGTGTCCAACGGCCCCGGAAGAAATGAAATAATTTTGAGATAAAATGAGATAAATTGTGATTTAACGATGTAAACGCGGGCGACCGCAAGGGTCGCCCCTACGGCGCACAATTTATAAAATACGGGTGTTGGGGCGACCCTCGCGGTCGCCCGTCCAAGATAACCCGAATGCAATAGGGTTGTCGTAGGAACGGGCTGTCGAGGGCGCCAGCCCCTACGGCGCACAATTTCAAATTACGGGTGTAGGGGACGGCGCCCTCGACGTCCCGAATTTACACCATTAAATCATAATTTACCGCCCTATTTCACACACACGCTGTCCTTACCCTTCACAATTCTGAGCGTCAAAAGCATTGACGCGCCTATGCTTACGAGAATTGCACCGAACAATATCATAACAAATTCCTCCGTTTCATATCTTATACATTGATTATACACGATTCTATGTACGATAAAACGGACTTACACGGCTTCAAATATGATATTGACGTTTCTTTGCGGTTACAGGTATTTTACATTTATTCCCCGTTTTTCAGTTCCTCAAATTTCGCCGCCATGGTCGGATTGTTTTTTGTGAGCTTTTTTATCGTAAGCTCCTGCGCCTTGTTGTTCGCAAGACGCAGATTGTTCTCCGACGACAGCAGTGCGTCCTTCGTTTTCTGCAGATGGTCTATTGTTTTGTCGATCTCCTCGATGGCTTTATTGAACTTTTGACTCGCCAGATTGTAGTTGCGCTCGAACCTGTCTTTAAAATCGTTCATATCCGCCTCAAAATTGGAAATATCTATATTCTGATTGCGTATAACGCTCAGCTCCTGCCTATACGAGAGAGAGTTAAGCGCGGCGTTTCTCAAAAGCGTTATCATCGGCACGAAAAACTGCGGGCGTATCACGTACATTTTCGGGTAGCGGTGCGACATATCGACTATGCCGGTGTTGTAAAGCTCACTGTCCGCCTCCAAAAGCGACACAAGCACGGCGTACTCGCAGCCCTTTTCGTTCCTGTCCTTGTCAAGCTCCTTTAAGAAATCCTCGTTCCTGTGCTTTGTCGCGGTTTTGTCGGCTTCGTTTTTCATTTCGAACATAATCGAGATAAATTCCGTACCGTCCTCCGCCGATTCGCGGAAAATAAAATCACCCTTGCTGCCTGTTCTCGCGTCGTTGTCCTTTTCAAAATACGCGTTCTTAAAGCCCGCGGCGCGGAGCTTGTTAAACTCCGTTTCACAGTGCTGCTCGAGGCTTTCGCCTATCATCTTCGTGGACTGGCGCGCCTTGAAATCCCTGTAATACGCTATCTGCTCGTCCTTGTCCTTTAATTTGTCCTCGTAGCTTTCCTTGAGCGTCTTTTCACGGAGCGCGGCTGTCTTGTCGTTCGTTTCTATCCGACCGTTAAGCAGCGTTATTTCCTCACGCTGCTTTGAAATCTCCTTATCCTTTTGTGCGACCGCCTCGCTTACGGCGAGCTTTGTCTGCGCTTCGAGTATGCCGAGCTTTGATTTAAGCGCGTTTATTTCCTCGTTTTTTGCCGAAATTTCCTTATCCTTGACCGACACCGCCTCGTTTACCTCAATGCGCGTGCGATCCTCGCCCGACTTTAGCTGCGACGTTAATTTCGCTATTTCCGCGTCCTTCGCGGCTATTTTTTCGTTAAGCTCACTCTCCGTTTCCGTTTTCGCAAGCTTTACGGCTGTATCCTTTTCACGCTCGAACTGCGCCGTCCGCTCGCTTATTTCCTTCGCAAACTCCTCGTTGCGCACCTGACGCGCTATCGACTCATAGCTCGACTCATCGACCTGGAACACCGAGCCGCAGTTGGGGCATTTTATCTCGTACATACTTTTTCCTCCGTTTCAAAAATCCTTGCTTTTATTTTAATGCAGCCGCCGAAAATAGTCAATACCTCCGCGCATATACGGCGTGTTTCGCGAATAAAAAACAAAGGGGTGATATTATGAATTATATCTGGTGCGCGATGATAATCGTATCGCTCGGCGTGTCGGCGGTGAACGGCACGGTCGGCGAAACGGTAAACGCTGCGTTCGACGGCGCGAAGGAGTCGGTTTTTGTCGTGCTGTCGTTCGCGGGCGTGATGTGCTTCTGGACGGGAATAATGAAAATCGCGGAAAAGTCGGGACTCCGGCATAAAGTAAAAAGACTGCTCCGACCGGTGATTTCGTTCCTTTTCCCCGGCGCGGGCGAGGACGCGAAGGGTCACATAGCGATGAACATGAGCGCGAATCTACTCGGTATGGGCAACGCCGCGACGCCCGAGGGTATTCTGGCGATGCGCGCGCTCGACCGTGAAAATCCGCGTCCCGAATATGCGTCGCGGAATATGTGTATGCTCGTTGTGATAAATACCGCGTCGATACAGCTTATTCCGACAACGATAATCGCGCTCCGCGCCGCCGCCGGTTCGGCTGACCCGTTTTCGGTCGTGCTGCCCGTGTGGATCGCGTCGTTTACCGCCGCCGCTGTGGCTACATTGTCGGCTCGATTTTGGTTGAAGTAAGGATAGCAGTACGCGGCTCTCGCCGTGAGGCTCCCCTACTAGGGGAGCTGTCACACGTAGTGTGACTGAGGGGTTTGTTCTGATATTAAAACCCCTCCGTCGGCTTCGCCGCCACCTCCCCTAATAGGGGAGGCTCACGTAACGCATCCGCTATTTCCGTAGGGGCTGGCGCCCTCGACAGCCCGCATAATCACCGTCCACAAACAAGGAGGTACATCATGACATACGCAATACCCGCGATAATCGCCGCGATCCTCATTATCGCGCTCGTGAAAAAACAAAACACATACGACCTGTTCATCTCCGGCGCGGCGGACGGTATGAAAATCGCGGCGAACATATTTCCGCCGCTTTTAGCCGCGCTTACCGCCGCGTACATGCTCCGCGCGTCCGGCACGCTCGACCTCATCATAAATCTGCTCGCACCCGTAACGCGGCTCATACCAGCCGAGGTAATGCCGCTCGCGCTGCTTCGTCCCGTGTCGGGCAGCGGTGCGCTCGGACTTTTGACCGACATACTCAAAACCCACGGCGCTGACGGCGACATCGGACGTATCGCGTCCGTAATCATGGGCAGCACCGAAACGACGCTCTACTGCCTCTGCGTGTATTTCGCCGGAACGCGCGCAAAACACACGCTCCGCGCCCTGCCGTTCGCCGCGGTCGGGGATATCGTGGGAATACTCATGGCTGTTATACTCATAAAACTGTTAAATTTTTGATGAAATTGTATTATCTACTTGCAATACGGACAAATTTTATATATAATATATGATAGAAAAAATGCGGCTGTGCCGCGCGAAAAGGAGATAAAATTATGTATAACAAAATGACAGTTGAAGATGTGGATGTAAAGGGCAAGAAGGTACTTGTCCGCTGCGATTTCAACGTTCCGCTGGACGCCGACGGCAACATCACGGACGAAAACCGCATAGTGGGCGCGCTCCCTACGATCAAGTATCTCACGGATAACGGCGCGAAGGTTATCCTCTGCTCGCATATGGGCAAGCCCAAGGGCGAACCCGTTCCCTCGATGTCGCTTGCTCCGGTTGCGAAGAGCCTTTCGGAAAAGCTCGGCAAGGAAGTAGTTTTCGCGGCTGACAATAACGTTGTCGGCGACAATGCGAAGGCTGCCGTTGCGGCTATGAAGGACGGCGACGTTGTTCTTTTGGAGAACACGCGCTACAGAAAGGAAGAAACAAAGAACGAGGAAGCGTTCTCGAAGGAGCTTGCCTCGCTTGCCGATTTATTCGTAAATGACGCGTTCGGCACGGCTCACAGAGCGCACTGCTCGAATGTCGGCGTAGCGTCAATATTAAAGCCGGCAGTGGCGGGCTATCTTATTGAAAAGGAAATCAATTTCCTCGGCAATGCCGTTAATAACCCCGTAAGACCGCTTGTTGCGATTTTAGGCGGCAGCAAGGTTTCATCAAAGATCTCGGTTATCGAAAACCTTTTGAAGAAGGTGGACAAGCTCATAATCGGCGGCGGGATGGCGTACACGTTCTTCGCCGCGCAGGGCAAGACGGTAGGCACGTCGCTGCTCGAGGAGGATTACATCGACTACGCGAAGAAGATGCTCGATGAGGCGGGCGACAAGATTATTCTGCCGATTGATACGGTTATCACCGAAAAGTTTGACAACGACGCTCCCTCAAAGGTTGTCGAGGGAAATATCCCCGACGGCTGGATGGGACTCGATATAGGTCCGAAGTCTGTCGAGCTGTTCAAAAAAGAGCTTGCGGACGCTAAGACGGTCGTTTGGAACGGTCCCATGGGCGTGTTCGAGATGCCGAACTTCGCAAAGGGTACAAATGAGATCGCCGCGCTTCTCGCTGAACTCGACGCTACGACGATCATCGGCGGCGGCGACAGCGTCGCGGCTGTAAATCAGGCGGGCTTGGGCGATAAGATGAGCCACATCTCCACCGGCGGCGGCGCAAGTATGGAATTTTTGGAAGGCAAGGAGTTGCCGGGTATCGCGGCTTTGACGGATAAATAATTTTGAGTAAAAAGGAGAATTAACAATGGGAAAATATATAATTGCGGGAAACTGGAAAATGAATAAGCTTCCGTCGGAGACGTACGATTTCGTTAAGGAAGTAGTCGAAGCGACGAAGGGCGCGACATGCGAGGTAGTATGCTGCACGCCGTACGTGTGCCTCGCTCCGGCGATTGAGGCGGCGAAGGGTACGCACGTAAAAATCGGCGCGGAAAACCTTCACTACGAGGACAAGGGCGCGTTCACGGGCGAGGTAAGCGCGGATATGCTCGTTGATTTGGGCGTTCAATACGTTATAATGGGTCACAGCGAGAGACGCGAGTACAATAACGAGACAGACGAAACGGTTAATTTAAAGGCTAAAAAAGCGCTCGAAAAGGGTCTTATTCCTATCGTTTGCTGCGGCGAATCTTTGGAGCAGCGCGAGGCGGGAATTACTATGGATTGGATCGCTATTCAAATCAAAAAGGCGTTCGCGGGCATAAGCGCGGACGACGCGAAGAAGGTAGTTATTGCGTACGAGCCTATCTGGGCGATCGGTACGGGCAAGACCGCGACCGACGAGCAGGCTGAAGAGGTTTGCGGCGCGATAAGAGCGCTTTTGGCTTCGCTTTATGATGAGGCTACGGCGAAGGAAATCACCATTCAGTACGGCGGCTCGATGAACGCAAAGAACGCGGCAGGGCTTTTGGCGAAGCCCAACATCGACGGCGGACTTATAGGCGGCGCATCGCTTAAAGCGGCGGATTTCGCGGTTATTACCGGCGCGGCGAAATAAATAGGGATATAAATTATGATTTATGTGCGTAATGTGGGACGTCGGGGGCGCCGTCCCCTACACCCGTTATTTGTAAAATAGTGCGCCGTAGGGGCTGGCGCCCCCGACAGCCCGTTTCCGTAGGGGCGAACCGTGTTCGCCCGCATAAACCCCTCAGTCACACTGCGTGTGACAGCTCCCCTAATAGGGGAGCCATACGGCGTGCGGCGCATATCGTGAGCCTCCCCTATTAGGGGAGGTGTCGGCGAAGCCGACGGAGGGGTTTTACACATATAAATCACAATTTACCTCAATAATCGAAAAGGAGGATTGCACATGGCAAAGAAACCAACAGCGTTGATCATCATGGACGGATACGGCATCAACCCGTCGACGGAAGGCAACGCGATAGCGGTTGCGAAGAAGCCGAACCTTGACAAATTCATGGCGACGTACCCGCACACGCAATTAAGCGCGAGCGGTCTCGACGTCGGACTGCCCGACGGTCAGATGGGCAACAGCGAGGTCGGTCACACGAATATCGGCGCGGGACGCGTCGTGTACCAGATGCTCGTCAAGATTACAAAGGACATAAACGACGGTAAAATAAACGACAACAAAGCGCTTTCGGACGCGATGGACAAGGCAAAGGAAAGCGGCAAGTCGCTCCACCTCATGGGACTTTTGTCCGACGGCGGCGTACACAGCCACAACGAACACCTTTACGGTCTTTTGCGCATGGCGAAAAAGAAGGGGCTTACAAAGGTCTACGTACACACGTTCCTCGACGGACGTGACGTTCCGCCGTCCTCGGGCGCGGAATACATGGCGCAGCTCGAAAAGGAAATCAAGGAAATAGGTGTAGGCTCTATCGCGACGATTGCCGGACGCTTTTACGCGATGGACAGAGATTTCGCGTGGGACAGAGTTGAAAAGGCATATGACGCGATCGTGTTCGGCAAGGGCATACAAGAGGACGACGCGGTCACAGCCGTTAAAAACTCCTATGCAAATGACGTTACGGACGAGTTTGTTGTGCCGACGGTCGTTGACAAACAGGGACAGGTCAAGGAAGGCGACAGCGTTATCTTCTTCAACTTCCGTCCCGACAGAGCAAGACAGCTTACAAGGACGTTTGTAGACCCCGATTTTGACGGGTTCGAGCGAAAATACTTCCCCGTAAACTTCGTCTGCATGACGCAGTACGATGAGTCGATGCCGAACGTGACCGTCGCGTACCCGCCCGAGTCGCTGCACATGACGTTCGGCGAGTACATAAGCAAAAAGGGCTTGACGCAGCTCCGCATAGCGGAAACACAGAAGTACGCACACGTGACGTTTTTCTTCAACGGCGGCGAAGAAAAGCAGTTTGAGGGCGAGGACAGAATACTCATAAAGTCGCCCGACGTTGAAACGTTCGACCTAAAGCCCGAAATGAGCGCGTACGAGGTTACGGACGCGGTTATTGACGCGATAAACTCCGGCAAATTCGACGTTATAATCCTGAATTACGCCAACTGCGACATGGTAGGTCACACGGGCATAATGGAAGCCGCGATCAAGGCGGTCGAGGCTGTTGACGAGTGCGTCGGAAGAACGATTGACGCGATACTCAAAAAGGACGGCAAGGCTATTATCACAGCCGACCACGGCAACGCGGACTGTCTTATCGACCCCGTCACAAAAGCGCCGTTCACGGCTCACACCACTAACCCCGTTCCGATGATTTTGGTCGGCGCGGGCGATGTTAAGCTGAAAACAGGTCGTCTTTCAGACCTCTGCCCCACAATGCTGGAGCTTATGAACCTCGAAAAACCCGAGGAAATGACAGGCGAAAGCTTGATTGTAGGATAAATATGAAAAGCTGCGGCATAAGCCGCAGCTTTTTTTGTAACTAGAAAGACCCCCTCTATGAGGGGGTCAAAACTCACTTGTGAGTTTTGGGGGGTGTGCATGATTACGCGTAAATTACTCCCCCCCCCCGAAATCAAAGATTTCGACCCTCTCGGAGAGGGGGTCTTGTGGGCGACCGTAAAGGTCGCCCCTACTTTTTCAAGATTTAATTTTTTGAACAATATCATTACGTGTTCTTATCATATATTGAAATTCGGCAAAAATCGTGATAAAATGAAAATTGCGCGGGCTTGTACATACCCGCGCGGGAAACACACGGATATTACGAAAAAGTACCCGCGTAAAAGGCAGAGATAAAAACGTAAGGACGGTTAGCCGCTTCTTTTCCCACTAAACACGTTTGTGTTTTAGTTTAGAAAAGGAGCTGATGCTTATGAAAAATAAAGCATTAAAAATAGCTGTCGCGTTATTTACGGCTGCGATTGTTTTCATAGCATTCGCACCTGCAGCGCGATAAAAAACCAACCGCCTTGTAGTTTGGTCGCTAAGGCGGTTGTTTAAACAATATTGCTGAAGCGACTAACCGTTTTTACGCTCTGCCGTTTCTCTATATTTATTATACTATCCATTCTATCTTTTGTCAAGCGTTTGAATTAAATACAGCTTTCACATTCCTCATACATCCTATCTGCGACGTTAATCACCCTATCGCCGAGGTCAGCGGCGGTGCGGATAGTCGCGCCGGTACCGCTGCTGTTTAAAATACAGAACGCGATACAGAAAAACGCGTCCTCGATCATGCGCATATTCCTTTTCTGCATACAGCCGTCAACGTAATTTGACTCGGTGACGTAAACAATATCGTCGGCGGCGTCAAGCATATCGTCGTAGCGCATTTGCGACTTTTTATCCCACCGCTTGTTTTGGTCGTAACACGGCAGGTACAGCACGAGCTTAATATGCGGATACAGCTCCCGAAGCTCCGCGATCGTTTCGGCGGCTATCGTGTCAAAACCGAGCGCGCCGCCGGATATAAAGTAGCGCACGTCGTAATCGTTTATAAGCCTTTCCGCCTCGTCCCAAATTAAATCCTTTATCTCGTCGATCCTTGCGGCGGGCAGCCGCCTGTGACCGGTAAAAAAGCAAGCACGTATCTTTTCCAAAACAAAACACCCCGCATATATTTTACAACATACGCGGAGCGTTTGCAAGCCCTATCTCATAAGAAAATACACCGACGCGCCTATCGCGGCGAGCAATATCACAAAAAGTCCGACCGACCCCGCGCCGTTTTTCTCCTTCGCGGTATAAATCCCGTAGCCGGCGGTTCGCGTCAGACACACCGCGATAACCGGCAGTAAAATCAGCTTTTCCATACCTAATCCTCCTTCTGCACCATTCCCGTTTTCTTTATATTAAACTTCACGTCCACCGTTACGGCGTACTCGCTGTAATCGACGGAATTTTTATATTTTTCAAAATCGCCGTACGTCCAAAAATTCTTTTTCGCGTGTTCGTCAAGGCGGAAAATGTCGCTCTTATACTCCCTTATAACCTTCTTCATCAGCTCTTCGCTCTCTTTTTTTATATGCTCCTCGCACTTTTTCTCAAACTCCTCCGCGCTCTCGTCCGGCTCGTAATCGGGCGGCGCGGAATAAACACTTCCGTTCAGCGTCAAGCCGACATGAATTGACTTGTTTTTCGTGTCGATCGTATAGCGCGGCTGCTTTTTCTGCGCTATTTTTATCGTCACGGGTTTTTTGAGCGTGTCCTCGTTCTGCAGCGTCATAAAGCCGCCCGCGAAATCGCGGTCGAGGAATTTGTAAAGCTCCGTCTCGTCGCGCTCAAGCTCGCCGACCATTTTACCGCCCTTGAAAACGGCGCTTTTCGCGTCCTCATTTTCGGGCGACACAACCGGCAGAACCGTATCGTACTCGCCCGTCTCGATACCGTCGAAAAACACCTTCAGCGTGCCGTGCGGCAGACCGGTCAGCTTGTCCTTGTCGAAAAACATCTTGTAATACTTCGCCGGATTTGCCTCATTTTCGGGGTTCATGCTTTCAAGATACTCCCTCGCGTTCTCCGACACTGCGAGATACACGTCGGGACGCAGTTCCTCACTGTTAATGAACATCTCCGACATGTTTTCCAGTCCTTCCTCCGCGACGGCGCGCGAAAAAATTACCACCTTCGTGTGCGACAGAAACAGCTTTTTACTGTCCTTAAGATCAGCCGACGAAACAGCCTCGTAAATATCGCTCGCCTCGACCGTCACATTCTGAACGCCGCTGTCCTCAAGGTTTATTTCCTCGCCGCCGCTTATCTGCGCGGGATTCGCGTACTGAATTGTGATATTATATTTTCCGTTTTCGCCGCCGTCTATACCGAGCGCGACAATATACGAAAGATCGTTCGGCTCGACGCCGTTGCACGACGCGGTCATAAGAATTACAGCCGCGGAAAAAATTACAGTCAATATTTTTTTCATCGGCTTTTTTCCTTTCGTTTTTTCTCGCGAACCTTCGACACGATACCGAAAATAACCGGCAGCAGAAACGCGGCGGGATACGCGAGCTTGTTTTCAAATTCGGCGTTTGTCACAATGTCGCCGAGCGTTGCGGGCAAAAGCGAGATCGCGCCGCTTATTATCACGACCGGAAACACGAGCGGTCTGTAAAAATCGAGGTCGAACGTCATCTGCCACACGCGGCACAGCGCGAACACGTACAGCGCGGAGTACAAAAGAAGCAGTATCGACCACGCAAACTGGAACACCGGCTCGAACCGTCCCAGAAAATCACCGAGGTGCAGTATCCGCGCGAGCTGGTAAAACGGTATCATAAATTCGCCCGAAACGGGGTACGGGTACACGAGGCAGTACGCGAGAATAATCAGCACCGTCACGGGCGCTGTTATCAGAAACACCGCGCGTATGCTCTTTTTTGCCTCGCGCGCGTCCTTGTAGTACGGCAGCAGGACATTGAGAAGCAGCATGTCCGAATAAATCGATATTGTATGAAAGCCGTCGGCGAATATTTTTTTCGCGCCGGTGCCGAGTATCGGGAGAAGGTTATATATATTGTAGTGCGGCACGAGCAGCACTATCAAAAGCGCGAGTATCACGCCGATTATCGGTATAAATATATAGTTCACGCGCGCGATAGACTCTATACCGAGAGCCGCGCCCACGCCTATCGCGCCCATAAACAGAAGCGTTATGAGGTTCGTGTCAAAATTTTGCAAAAGCACCGTCTTGACCGTTTCGGGGAACACGCGTATGATAAGCGCGAAATTTATCATAAACACCGCGAACACGACAAGTCCGGTCGGTATGCGAAGCCACTTTCCGCCTATCTCGCCCGCAATTTCGATTACGTTTTTGTCGCTCACGTAAAGCCACGATATAACGGCGAACACAGCCGCGGCGCACAGCACGTTATAAATTACCTGTATCCACGCCGCGCTTCCGCTGTTCGAGAGCAGGAGCTTCGGGAACACAAGCACCATTTTTGCCATGATAGCCGTTACCGTCAAAAGCGTCAGTTCTTTTCTTGCAATCATAAATCTTTCTCCATTGTTTCACGTGAAACATTTTCCTACTGTTCCTCCGTCCACTGCCTGCTTATTTCCGGCTCGGAGGTCTTTTGCTGCGCGTGTAAAAATCCGGGGCGCTTCTCTCTGCGCCATATCGGGTTCACGAACAGCAGCGTTGACGAGCTTTTGCTGCGCACTCTGAACGGCGGCGACAGGAACGGCACGCCGAAGCTCTTTTGCGCACCGAGGCTCAGCGCGTATATAAAAAGTCCTATCGCGATGCCGTAAAAACCGGTCGACGCGGCAAACACAATAAAAATCAGCTTCAAAATCCTGAAGCTCCAGCTTAACGAATAGTCGCTTGTCGCGAACGAACCGATACCGGTTATCGCTATAACAATAATCATGATGGGACTGACTATTTTCGCGCTGACGGCAGCCTGACCGAGTATGAGACCGCCGACAATGCCGAGCGTCGAGCCTATCTGTCCGGGCATTCGTATTCCCGCCTCGCGAATCATCTCAAACGAAAAATCCATCAGCAAAAGCTCCAGCACGCTCGGAAACGGCACGCTCTCACGCGCCGCGCTTATCGAGTAGAGCAGGTACGTCGGTATGACCTCCTGATGAAACAGCGTTATAGCAAGGTACAGCGCGGGCAGCAGCATTGACAGCATGAGCGCCGCACCGCGCACGAGCCGCGCCATGTTCGCGTACGGTGTTCTCAAATAGTCGTCCGAAACGGCGTGCGTAAGCTCGAATATGTTTGTCGGCATTATGAGCGCCTGCGGACTGCCGTTCAGCAGCAGCGCGACGCGTCCCTGTGTAAGCGCGCGCGCCACACGGTCGGGACGCTCGGTGTGCAGGAAGTGGTTTGTTGCGGTGAACGTGTTTTCCTCGATCATCAGCGCGACTTCCTCTATCGAGATAACGTAGTCCATTTTTATGCCGTCAATTCTTTTGCGCGCCTCGTCCACAAGCTTCGGGTTTGCGATGTCGGAGATGTAGAGCAGCACGCCGCGCGTCTTGCTCTTTTCGCCTATCGTCACGCCCTCGGCAATAAGGTGCTCGTCCTTTATGATTTTGCGCACGAGCACTGTGTTGGCGCGCAGCATCTCGCCGAACGCCTCCTGCGGACCGTATATCGACTTTTCGTTTTCGGATTTGTCGATGCTCCTGTGGTCCCAGCTCCGCACGTCCATCACAAACGCTTTCGCAACGCCGTCGATAAACAGTGCGCAGCTTCCGAAATTTACCTCGGTCATAACGTCATCCATCTTTGTCACGATGTTGAGCTGCGAGTGCGATATGAATTTTTCGCCTATAGCGTCCTCACCGCTTTTGAGCTTTGAAAACGTCACGTACGGCATTGTCTGGAGCGATTGTATAATGTTGTCGTTCACAAATTCGGTGTCAACCATGCCGTCTATGAACACGACAAACGCGCGTTTTTCCTGTTTAAGTTCGATTTTGCGAATAACTATGTCATTGTTGACGGGGTAGTTAAAACGCTCCTTTACGTATTTGAGGTTTGCGTCTATGTCGGCGGAAATCATGTCGTTTTCCGTGCTTTGTTTTTTAATGCCGTCCTCGCCGCTCTCCGTCAGAGTGAACCCCTTTTTCGACGGCACCGTGCGGAATAAGGCGTAGTTTATGAATTTTTCAAATAACATGATTTCCTCCTTTTTTTGGGTTTAGGCTTCCCCTTGAGGGGAAGCTGTCACGAAGTGACTGATGAGGTGTACGACGCTTTAGCATCGTAGGCGTGTTGCGAAGCAACAAACGCCGTAGTAAAACGCCAGCCCCTACGACACGAGAATTTATAAAATGCGGACGTAGGGGACGGCGCCCTCGACGTCCCATTACCGTAGGGGCGAACTGTGTTCGCCCGCAAGACCCCCTCTCCGAGGGGGTCTAAACTTGCTTGCAAGTTTAGGGGGGTGTGAAAGGTTTTCTTATAACAACACCCCCCAAAAGCCGTTACCGGCTTTTGACCCCCTCATAGAGGGGGTCTTGCGGCCGCCCGCCATACAATTCACACACACTTATTATTCACCCGACATACCAAAATATACATATTAAAATATTACATCAATATTAAATTTTAATTTGTTTCACGTGAAACATTTACAAATTATTCTTTTATGGTATAATATTTTTAGGGTGTTACCAAAATCAGAGATTTTGACACCCTTAGAAAAACATTGCATCACAACGCAGCGGCGACGCTGCCGCCTTGCAGTTATGATATAATGTTCTTATAACAAAAACTTTCGGAGATAATTAAAACATGACCAAAATAATAGCGATAACGAACCAAAAGGGCGGGGTGGGAAAAACCACAACGTCCGTAAATCTCGCGGCGTGTCTTGCGTATCTCGGGAAAAAGACGCTTCTGATTGACTGCGACCCGCAATGCAACAGCACGAGCGGTCTTGGTATACAGAGCGGCGATTATAAAATTTCCGTATACGAATGTCTTGCCGATGCGGACAAAACGAGGGACGCGGTTCTCGAAACAAAATACACAAACCTTTACCTTCTCCCGTCGTCGCCGGACATGAGCGCGGCTGAAATAGAGCTTGCGTACGAGGACAAACGTGAATTTTTCCTGAAAACCGCGATTGATAAAATAAAAGACAGCTTTGACTTCATCATTCTCGACTCGCCGCCCGCGCTCGGAATGATAACAATAAACATTCTCACCGCCGCAGACAGCGTTCTCATACCTATACAGTGCGAATACTACGCGCTCGAGGGCTTGAGCCAGCTTATAACGACGGTAAAAACGATAAAGAAAAAGCTTAACCCCTCCATTGAGATAGAGGGCGTACTCGGAACGATGTACGATGGAAGGACAAACCTTTCGATACAGGTGCTTGACGAGGTTAAAAAGTATTTTCCCGACAAGGTGTACAAAACAATCATACCGCGCAATGTGCGCCTCAGCGAGTCGCCGTCGTTCGGCGAACCGATAATCGAATACGACATAACCTCGAAGGGTGCGGACGCGTACTTGTCGCTCGCGAAAGAGGTAATAAATGATAATATTTAGAACGGAAAGGTGGTTTCACATGATAAAAAAGGGATTGGGAAAGGGTCTCGGTTCTCTTTTGGGCGGCGCCGATATTGAGGAAATTTCCGCTCCGAAAAAGCCCGAAAAAAAATCGGACGGCGATATACAGAACATAAAAACGTCGCTCATAGAGCCGAACAAAAACCAGCCGAGAAACGTGTTCGACGATGAAAAAATAGAATCTCTCGCCTCTTCAATAAAGGAACACGGCGTGATCTCGCCTATCATCGTAACGCCGATTGAAAACGGCATGTATCGGATAGTCGCGGGCGAACGCCGCTGGAGAGCCGCGAAAAAGGCTAAAATAAAGGAAATTCCTGCAATAGTCAAAAAATACAGCAACGAGCAGGTCGCGGAAATCGCGCTGATTGAAAACCTGCAGCGTGAAAACTTAAACCCGATAGAAGAAGCCGTCGGTTACAATCTCCTCACCGAGGAATTTAACCTCACGCAGGAGGACATAAGCAAGCGCGTCGGCAAGAGCAGAAGCGCGGTCGCGAACTCGTTAAGGCTTCTTTCGCTCGAGCCGGATGTACAGAAAATGATAACGGACGGCTCGCTCACAAGCGGTCACGCGCGTGCGGTGCTGTCGGTAGACGGCGGCGAAATGCGGCTCGCACTCGCGAAAAAAATAGCCGAGGGCGGTCTTAACGTCCGTCAGGCGGAGGCGCTCGCGAAGGAACTTATGAAGAAAAAAGCCGCGCCGAAGAAAAAAGTAAAAACAGCCGCCGATATTGAAACGGAAAACCTTGCAAACAGCCTTTCCGCCGCGATAGGCACGAAGGTGAATATAACGCGCGGCGCGAAAAAGGGTAAAATAGAGATAGAATATTACGGCAACGACGACCTTGAACGCATACTTAACATCTTAGGCTTACAATAGGAAAGGAGAAATTTACATGGAATTTACCGGCAACAATTTTATTCTTATCGCTCTCGGAATAGTAATTATACTCGTGGCGATATGCTTTATATTAAACGCGGTGAACTCGTCGAAAATAAGCACGCTCATGCAGTACAGCGACGAGGGCGATATAATAAGCGCACTGCGCGACTATTACGACAAGGTAGAGGATCTTTCAAAAACGATAAACGACTCGTCCGACGCTGTGCTTATGTCGCGGCTAGAGGAATGTGAAAACGAGTCGCATATCGCGGTTAAAAAAATCGGAATCGTAAACTTTGACGCGTTCGACGACGTAACCGGCAATATGAGCTTCGCGCTCGCGCTTCTGAACAATCACGACGACGGCGTTATAATAACCTCGCTCTACGGTCATAATTCGTGTAACACTTACCTGCGCGAGGTAACGGGCGGCGAAACACCCGTAAAGCTGTTAAACGAGGAAAAGGAAGCCCTTAACAAGGCAAAAAATAAATTAAAGAAGGCGGATAAATAATGGCTGCAAATAACTCAAACGGTCCGAACAAATCACTTTATTTGTACACGTCGCTTATCTTCGTTGTGGCGATACTGCTTATTATTCTGTCGTTTTTCGCAATGTCGAACCGCGACAAAAAGATGAACGAAACGGAGCAGGCGCAGAGTATAACGGAAAAAACGGCGGCGCTCAGCGAGGAAAACAAGAACCTTGCCGAGGAAAACAAGACATTAAAGGACAGTAATCATTTAATGTCAGCCGCTCTTTTGAGCATAGCGAATGAGTATTACACGGCGGGCGACACGGCGAAGGCGGCGGAAATTGCCGCGTCGGTCGACGCGTCGTATCTCACCGATGAAGAAAAAGCCGTTCTTGCGGCTATAACAGGCAATGCCGCACCCACAGCGGTACCGGCTGCCGAATAATTACGGAAAGGATTAAGAATATGTTAGACATCAAAATTTTAAGAACAGAACCCGAAAGAATAAAAGAGGCGTTAAAAAACAGAAACAACGACCTCGACATCGAACCCGCGATTACGCTTGACAAGGAGCGCCGCGCGCTTCTGACGACCGTCGAGCAGAAAAAGGCGGAACAGAATAAAATAAGCAAGCAGATACCGCAGCTTAAAAAGGCGGGCGAGGACACGTCCGCGATATTCGCCGAGATGAAGGAACTGTCGGACGAGATTAAAAAGGACGACGAGAAGGTAAGGGAGATAGACGAAAAGCTGCGCGCATTTATGCTGCGTATACCGAATATTCCGAATAAGGATGTTCCCGTCGGCAAAGACGACAGCGAAAATGTCGAAATAAGAAAGTACGGCGAGCCAAGAAATTTTGATTTTGAGCCTAAGGCGCATTGGGACATCGGCACTGACCTCGACATTCTCGATTTCGAGCGCGGCACAAAAATTGCCGGTACGCGTTTCACCGTTTACAAGGGTCTCGGTGCGAGACTTGAAAGAGCCGTTATAAGCTTTTTCCTCGCGACGCACACCGAAGAAAGCGGCTACACCGAAATTCTGCCGCCGTACATGGTAAACAGAGAGTCCATGACCGGCACCGGTCAGCTCCCGAAATTCGAGGAGGACGCGTTTAAGGTAACGAACAACGGCTTTTTCCTTATCCCGACAGCCGAAGTACCGGTAACGAACCTTCACAGAGATGAAATTCTTTCCGGCAGCGATCTGCCGATAAAATACTGCGCGTACAGCGCATGCTTCCGCGCAGAAGCGGGAAGCGCCGGACGCGACACACGAGGTCTTATAAGACAGCACCAGTTCAACAAGGTCGAGCTTGTTAAATTCGTAAAACCGGAAACAAGCTATGACGAGCTTGAAAAGCTCACAAACGACGCGGAAAAGCTCCTTCAGAAGCTCGGTATCGCGTACAGGGTTGTTTGCCTGTCCACGGGCGACCTCGGTTTCTCGTCTGCTAAGACGTATGACATTGAAGTGTGGATGCCCAGCTACGGCAGATATGTGGAAATTTCTTCATGCTCCAACTTTGAGGACTACCAGGCGCGCCGCGCGAACATCCGCTACAAGGAAACGCCAAAGGATAAGGCGCAGCTTGTCCACACTCTCAACGGCTCCGGTCTTGCTGTCGGAAGAACCGTTGCGGCAATACTCGAAAATTATCAGAACGAGGACGGAACGGTCACGATTCCCGAGGTTCTTGTGCCGTTTATGGGCGTTGATAAAATAGGCAAATAATGTATTTTGTCCCGAAAAGTGACAAATATACTATATATAGTGTCCGTTTTATGTAAACCAAATTATTTTAAAATTACGCCCTCCGCGGACTTATCAACAAGGCTTGTCCGCGCAAAAAAGGGCTTTAAAACGGTAAAAACGTGAAAGTTATCCCCGTTATCCACGAAGTTATCCCCGTTTTTCCGCATGTCCCGAAAACGGCATAACTTCGTCGGCGCGAGGTTTACAAATTTCACCAAAAAAATTTTGGAGGTTCTATACCTTGATTACACCGAGACTGAAAACGGTCATAGATAACGTGAAGCATAAAAAAATAGCGGATATAGGCACAGACCACGCCTATATTCCTATTTTTCTTATTGAAAAAAATCTCGCCGACAGTGTGATTGCGACCGACATAAACGAGGGGCCTCTCAGCATTGCACGTGATAATATCAGGAGAAAAGGTCTTGAAAACAAAATAGAAACGCGGCTCGGCGGCGGACTGTCGGTGCTGCGCGCCGGTGAGGCGGACGATATAATAATCGCCGGCATGGGCGGCATACTGATAAGCGAGATTATCGAAAACGATATTGACACGGCGAAACGGAGCCGCCTCGTGCTGCAGCCGATGAACGCGCAGTACGAGCTTCGGAAATATCTCATGTCGCACGGATTTAGAATAACAAAAGAGGATCTGGCGGTCGAGGGGTTCAAGGTCTACAATATAATAATCGCCGAGCGCGGCGAAATGCAGCCGTTTGAAACCGATTTTGAATATCAAATACCGAGGTATCTCGCAGAGCATAAGTATTTTAAGGATTTGTGCCGTAAAAAACGGCGCGAGTTTACGAAGGTTATAAAGGGTCTTGAAAATTCGGACGGCGATCACGCGAAAAAACTCGCAAAATACAGATACTGGAAAGGGGAGCTTGACAAATATGAAGGTTAAGGAAATTGCGGAAATTATCGAGCGCGTTTGCCCAAAGCGGCTCGCGTACGACTGGGACAATGTCGGACTTCTGTGTGGTGACGCGGAGAAGGACGTTAAAAAGGTGTTCGTGACGCTCGACACAAATCTCAATACCGTAAAGGAAGCCGTTAAAAATAGCGCGGATATGATAGTCTCGCACCACCCTATATTGCTCGGCGGTATAAAGCGGATAGATTACGGTACGGCTGAAGGGCAGATGATAAAGCTGCTCGTTGAAAACAATATCCCCGTGTACGCGGCTCACACAAATATGGACACCGCGCGCGGCGGCATAAACGACCGTCTTGCGGCAATATTTGATCTCACCGACGTTTCCGTTCTCGACGTTCACACTGACGACACGACGGCGGGTCTCGGCAGAATTGGCAAATTAAAGGACGCGGTGACGTTTAAGGAGTTTGCTAAAATATGCAGTGAAAAATTAAACACGCCCGTAAGAACTGCAGGCGATGAGAATAAAATTATTAAAACCGTCGCAGTCGCGTCGGGAAGCTGCAGCGAGGTGATACCGCTCGCCGCCGCGAAAGGCGCGGATGTTATCGTAACGGGCGATTTGAAGTACCATAACACGATGGATATGACGTACCTCGGTATCTGTATCGTTGACGCGGGCCATTACCCGACCGAAATCTGCGTGATGAATATTTTTGAGGAAATTTTGAAAGATGCGGATGTGGAGGTAGTGAAGTCGGAGAATAAGGATGTGTTTCGATTTGTGACGTAAGCCTACCTTGTTAAAGGGAGGGGGACCGCCGAAGGCGGTGGAGGGATTCATTATTAAATTAAAAAAAAATCCCCCAGTCAGCTCCGCTGACAGCCCCCTTTAACAAGGGGGCCTCACGATAAAAATAAAAAAAATGACCTCTTCCGAGGTCGTGTAAGCAAACAATAAGCCGGGTTCTGTAACAACGGTCATCTATCTCGGCGCATCGTCACCGACGCGCTCAAGCCTTACAAGGGAACACACCGAGCAGGCTTAACGTTCCCAAAGTTGCTTCGGATGGGGTTTACACGGGACTTCAGTTGCCATCGTCCCCGTGCGCTCTTACCGCACGTTTCCACAATCGCTCCGTTAAAACGCGGAGCATTTATTTTCTGTTGCACTGTCCTTAGGGTCGCCCCCACCTGCCGTTAGCAGGCATCCACGCTCTGTGAAGCCCGGACTTTCCTCACCGGCTACAAGTAACCGGCGCGACCGTTTCGTTTACTTACGGGGGTATTATATAATATAATAGCCTATATGTCAAACTGAATTAAAATTTTATTTTGCTGTTGACATATGATTTCTAATGTGCTAAAATAAATATAGGAAAAGGATTGATGTCCTTGTTATTCCGCAAATGGTAGTGTAGAAAAGTAAATTTCTACCCATAAGCGTTTATTCTGTCAAATAAACGCTTATTTTTTTCCTATCCATATACATAGCCCTAAAATTACGACCAATATCAAAAATATGATAATAAGGTCTAATGTAACTTCAGACATTATATGCACCCCCTTTTAAGGTGGTGTCGGAATAACAATATCAATCCTTTTCCGGAGTTTTCACTCCGTTTTTTATTTTAACACACTCTTTTTTATTTGTCGATAATTGTAACACACATGTTATTTAACTTTAATCTATATCACCATACCGCCGTCAACATTCACAATCTGACCGGTTATAAAATCGGCGTTACGCGACGCGAGGAAAAACACTGTTTTTGCCACATCTTCGGACTTGCCTATTCTCATAAACGGCGTTTCATTTTTGAGCGCTTCCAAATCATCACTGCTAAGATGCGCGTTCATATCGGTATCAATCACGCCGGGCGCGACGCAGTTCACATTTATACCGGAAGGTCCGAGTTCCTTCGCGAGCGCTTTTGTAAAGCCAATCACCGCAGCCTTCGCGGCGCTGTAATGCACCTCACAGCTGCCTCCGGTAACGCCCCACATTGACGACACATTTATTATCTTCCCGCTTTTCGCCGCGATCATATCATCAACAAACGCACGCGTCACAAGGTACATGCCCTTCACATTCACGTTAAACATATTGTCCCAGTCGCTCTCGGTTATGTCGGTAAACATTTTTGTCTGCGAAATACCGGCGTTGTTTACGAGTATGTCAAGTCTGCCGCAGCCGCCTATAATTTTGCGCATTCTGTTTACCTCTTCAAAATTCGACACATCTGCTTTAACCGGTATCGCACCTGTTTCGGCTGCAATTTTTTCAGCCGCTGATTTGCTGTTGTTGTAATTTAAAAATACCCTGTCACCATGGCTCGCAAACTCTCTCGCGCACGCCGCGCCTATTCCGCGGCTCGCGCCGGTGATTAATATATTTCTCATATTTTCCTCCTTGTATTTAAATTGTGATTTATCTGTGTAAAACCCCTCCGACGCCTTCGGCGCCACCTCCCCTAGTAGGGGAGGCTCACGATATGCGGCGCCACACGGAAGGCTCCCCTGCTAGGGGAGCTGTCACACGCAGTGTGACTGAGGGGTTTATGCGGGCGAACACGGTTCGCCCCTACGCAAACGGGCTGTCGGGGCGCCAGCCCCTACGGCGCACAATTTCAAAATTACGGGTGTAGGGGACGGCGCCCTCGACGTCCCGCATTACATTACACCGTTAAATCACAATTTATCTCCACAACCAACCACATATAGTATACCACACATTCATTATACACAACTTTTCTCTTTTTCTCAATATTATCTTGATTATTCGTCGTAAATTTGATAAAATATACAATGGAAAATAATGAGAAATAACAATGTTTGCTTTTTATATAAATGTTAAAACTAATAAAAAAGGAGGGCTATATTATGAACGATACGGACATAAAAGAAATATGGGAAAAAGCTCTTGTTTATATACGCAAAAATATAAATTCAAAAGTCAGCTATAACATTCATATAAGCCCCACAGAAGCCGTTTCGTGCGACGATGAATATTTTATTATATCCGTACCTTTCACCATTAACAGAAACATTATTACTTTTCGCTTCCAAAATCTTATAGAAACGGCTCTGGAAATGGTTACGGGCAAAAAGCTCATTCTCGACATAATCGTTAAAGAGGAAGAGGAAATGTTTAAAAAAACGTTTCCCGAAAATAATGATGAATTTCTAAAAGAAGAAAAAAAAATGAGCGATTTGTCAAACTCCATTAAATACGAGATGAGTCCGAAATACACGTTCGACAACTTTATAGTCGGTTCATCGAATGAGTTTGCGTCTGCCGCGGCAAAAACGGTATCGGAATCGCCTGGACACATTTACAACCCGCTCTTTATCTACGGAAACAGCGGTCTGGGCAAAACACACCTCCTGCACGCTATAGCCAACAAAACAAAAGAGCTTCACCCTGAAATGAACATAATTTACATTACGGGCGAAAAGTTTACGAGTGAATTTATAAAATCGATAAGAACAAACAAAATGCAGGAATTCACCGAAAATTACCGCACTCCCGACGTGCTGCTCGTGGACGACGTGCAGTTTATAGAGAGCAAGGAAGCGACGCAGGAGGAATTTTTTCACACCTTTAACGAACTTTTTATGAACAACCGCCAGATTGTTTTGACGAGCGACAGAAAGCCGAGCGACCTCACAACTCTCACTGACAGACTCCGCACTCGGTTCAGCCAGGGGCTTATTATAGATATTTCCATACCAACATATGAAACGAGAGTCGCGATACTTCAAAACAAAGCTCTCGAATACGGCGTAAATGTAAGCGACGACGTACTGGACTACATCGCCGACAACGTGCGCTCAAACGTGCGTGAACTCGAGGGCGTATTAAAAAGCGTAATATCAAAGTCGCAGTTTAAGGAAATACCGCTGACCGTCGATTTCGTAAAGGAAACAATCGGCACAATAACGGTTACGGACAAGGTAAAGGTAACGCCTCAGAAAATAATAGAAAAAACGGCGTTCTACTACAATATAACCGAAAACGACATAATGGGAAAAATAAAAACCAAGGACATAGCCGTTCCGAGACAGGTCGCTATGTACCTCTGCCGCAGAATGCTCGGCATGAGCGACACTTCAATAGGAAAAGAGTTCGGAAAAGACCGCTCGACGGTAAGCTCCAACATAGACAGAATAGAACAGGCTCTAAAAAACGGCTCGTCAGTTGAATCCGAAATAAACTATATAATAAAGGACATCGGCTCGAGATAGTGTGGACAAGTACGAGGACAGAGCGTTTATAAGTGAGGACAAAACAAAGCTATAAAAATACTCTTAAAATTATCCCCGTTTTATCATCGCTTGTCCGCGAGGGCGCGTTTACAGATTTTAACGGTTTTACCTGCGTTTGACAGACTTTTCCCCTAATCCGCGCCGCCTACTATTACTACTGTTTATTATAATTATTATATATAAATATATAATACAAAAATTTTATTCTCTTATATGAGGATAAATTTATCCGCGGTTATAAATATATTAAGATAAAGGAGTAATTAAAAATGAAATTGGTTTGCGATAAAGCACAGCTTGTTGAGATTATAAACACGGTGCAGAGAGCCATAGTTCCGAAAACGGCTCTTCCGATACTCGAGTGCATAAAGGTAGATGCGGACGGAGCGGGTCATGTTGTGTTTACAGGCAACAACATAGATTTATGTATAGAATACAATATCGACTGCACCGTTACCGAGGGCGGAAACGTTGCGCTCGCGTCGAGAATGTTCGGAGATATTGTGCGCCGTTTGCCTGAGGGCAGCGTTACTCTTAGCGTAAATCCCTCTAACAACATAACAAAAATAAAAAGCGGTCAGAGCGAGTTTAATATTCAGGGAATCGAGGCGAACGAGTTTCCGTCCGCTCCGGTGCTTGACGAAAAATTCCGTTTCACTCTCACGCAGTCGGCGTTAAGGCGCGTCATAAGAAAAACTATAGCGTTTGTCGCGCAGAACGAGGGTAAAAAGCCGATTCTTACCGGCACGCTTTTTGAAATAAAGAACAATATATTAAGTCTTGTTTCGTCCGACGGTCACAGACTTGCTCTTGTGAAAGAGGAAATAAAGGAGCATGTTGACGACAACAGCTTTGTCGTTCCGGGTCAGACGCAGAGAGAGCTTCTTAAAATTTTAAAGGACGAGGACGATATTGTGACGGTGATAGTTTCCGACAGAAACGTGCTTTTTGACTTCGGAAATTATCAGGTGTACTCGAGACTTCTTGACGGTGAGTTTTTAAAGTACAACTCTATCATATCAATACAGAATAAAATAAAGGTAATCGCCGAAAAGCAGAGTATAATGGACAGTCTTGAGAGAGCGCTGCTGCTCGTAAACGAGGATATAAGCGCGAAATCGGAAAACAAGGTTCCGGTGCGATTGAATATAGGCTTTAACAAAATAGATATGTCGTGTATAACGAGCAAGGGACAGGTAAGGGATACCGTTCCGGTCGAAATGAATGAAGGAGAACTTACGATAGGCTTTAACTGCCGCTTCCTTCTCGACGCTCTTTCGACATGCGACGAGGATAAAATAAGCATAGAGTTTTCCGCTCCGACAAGCGGCTGCTTCATACGCGGCGCGTCGGGCGACGACAGCTATCTCTACATGATTTTACCGGTAAGACTGTATAATTAAGGGTATAAGAAAATGAAAATTAAGATTATAAACAACTATTATACCGATGAAAACGCGTATTTGGTTTACGATGAGGACACGCTTTCGGGCATGGTTATAGACCCCGGCAGCGACGCCGATAAAATACTCAGCGCGTGCAATGAGGAAAATGTTATAATAAAATATATTCTCCTGACGCACTGCCACTACGACCATATTCTGGGACTTCCTAAGCTGCGTGAAACAACGGGCGCGAAGCTTATAAGCAGTAAGTGGACGAGCGTAAATATAGGCGATCCCGACATTAACCACAGCGTGTCGGGTCTGGGCTATGCAATTTCGGAAAAGTCAAGTGATATTGTACTCGGCGACAATGAGGAATTTACTTTTGACGGCATTAAAATAAAGTGCATACTGACCCCGGGTCACACTAACGGCGGCGCTTGCTACCTCGTAAACGACAGTGTTTTGTTTTCGGGCGATACGCTGTTTTTAAGGAGCATAGGCAGGTCGGATTTGCCGACCGGTAACGGTGACGAACTTATAAATTCAATTAAAAATAAGCTGTACACGCTCGATGAAAATATAACGGTTTACCCGGGTCACGGAAAAAAAACCGAAATAGGCTACGAAAAAAAGTACAATATGTTTGTGCGCGGATAAAGCGATGATTATTCAGAACGGCTATGAATGTGAGTACGAGTTAAAAATATTTTATAACCTGTTTTTTGATGATGAGGACGCAATGGTGTTCTCAAATTTTACATATGAAAATAACCTCGTGAATGTGTACACCGAAATAGTGTACGGCGGTACGGCGTACTTTGACGACTATTTTTATGATTTTGACGCGTCGGGCAAAAGTGACAGGTATATAAACAGGATTTTTAAGAGTGCGTGTACAAGGTCGTTTTGCCGCGCGGCGATGAAGATTAAGAAAATAAATCTGCCGTGGGGCGTGATGAGCGGCATACGTCCGGCTAAAAATGTCAGGACACTTATCGACGAGGGATATAATAAAGACGAGATTTACCGCGAGCTTAAAAATGTGTACGGCGTGTCGGATGAGAAAATAAAGCTTGCGTATACCGTCGCGCAGAATGAAAAAAAGCTGCTTGACAATATCGGCGAAAACAGCGTCAGCGTGTATATAGGTATACCGTTTTGTCCGACGCGCTGCAGGTATTGCTCTTTCGTATCGACCGATTTGCGTGTAAGCGGCAGATATATGGAGGAGTTTGTAAACAAACTGCTTCTTGAAATAGACAAAGCCGCCGAGATAATTGAGCGGCTCGGAATGTATACGGAAAATATTTACATAGGCGGAGGTACGCCGTCAACCTTAAGCGCTGAAAATATTAAAAGAGTGACGGACAGGCTCAAAAGTGATTTTGATTTTAATAAAATTAAGGAGTTCACGTTTGAAGCCGGCAGACCCGACACATTGACGGATGAAAAACTCTTGGCTATAAAGTCGGGCGGAGTGAGCCGAATAAGCATAAACCCGCAGACGATGAACGACGCGACGCTTAAAAGAGTGGGCAGAAGTCACACATCCGAAACGGTGATTGACAGATATTATGCGGCGAGAAATACAGGGTTTGACAATATAAATATGGATCTTATCGCCGGACTTCCGGGTGAGACGGCGGAAATGTTTTATAAAAGCATCGATGAGATAATTAAGCTCGCGCCGGAAAATATAACGGTTCACTCGATGGCGGTGAAGAGGTCGTCGGACTTTAACCACAGCGGCGGCAGACTGTCGGCTGCGGAAGTGATAAATAATATGTTGTTTTATGCGCAGCGCGTGACCGATGAAAACGGCTACATTCCGTATTATATGTACCGACAGAAAAATATATCGGGAAACCTTGAAAACGTCGGCTATTCGCGTGAGGGCTTTATGAGCGCGTACAACGTGAATATTATGGAGGAACAGCAGACGATTATAGCGCTCGGCGGCGGCGGAAGCAGTAAGCTCGTAATGGGAGACAAAATAGAACGCGTTTTTAATTTCAAAGACCCCGTCGAGTATATAAACAGGTTTGACGAAATTCTTAAAAAGAAGGAAGAAATTGTAAAAATTCTCGGAGGTGAGACTAATGGCTGACGAAAGAATTGTAAATAAAATAATGGCGGAATATGAGCGTTTGCGCGAGAAAGCGGCTAACGAGAGAAAAAGCCGTATCGCGCTCGTGTATAAGAAACTGCCGCGCGTTAAGGAAATTGACGCGGAAATAACGCGCCGCGGAGCCGAAAATGTTAAAAACATATTGACAAATCCCGAAAAAAAAGAAGAGTATAAAAAGGATTTCAGAAATAATTTAAATCGTCTCACCGATGAAAAAAATAAACTGCTTTCGGAAAACGGGATCGACGTTGATTTTGACAAGTATAAGTATGAGTGCGAAATCTGCGGCGATACGGGCTACGACGAGAACGGAAGAAAATGCGCGTGTTTTAGGCAGAAGCTCATAAACGAGGCTTACGCCGTTTCAAATATGGAAAAAATGGTTGCGCAGCAGAATTTTGACACGTTTAATATTGATTATTATTCCGACAGTGAAACCGACGGTATTTCGCCGCGCGGAAATATGATGAAAATTTTGTCGGGCTGTAAAAGGTTCTGTGAGAATTTCGACAGCGACGATAAAAGCATGATTTTTTACGGCGGCGTGGGCTTGGGTAAGACGTTTATGTCGTGCGCCGTCGCGAAAGAAGTTATGGATAAGGGAAAAACCGTTCTGTATATCCGCGCCGCGAAGCTTTTTGTGATGTTCGAAGATTACCGCTACGGCAGAAGCACAGACCGCGATTTTATTAATAACGTGTACGGCTGCGATTTGCTCATTATAGATGACCTCGGTACCGAGATGAACGGCATAAATAATGCGTCGGTGCTGTTCGATATTGTGAATGAGCGTATTTTGGACGGTAAGAAGATTATAATCAATACAAACCTCGGTCTGGGCGAGCTGGAGAAAATGTATACATCGCGGTTTACGTCGAGATTGTATGAGAATTTTTATATTTATAAGTTTGTCGGCGAGGATATTAGATTACAGAAATTGATGAACAGGTGAATATGTGAACCTCCCCTACTAGGTAAACAACGCTTTAGCGTTGTAGGCGTGTTGTGAAGCAACAAACGCCGTAGCAAAGGGAGGGGGACCGCCGAAGGCGGTGAAGGGGTTTTATTATAGAAAACAAACCCCTCAGTCACACTGCGTGTGACAGCTCCCCTAATAGGGGAGCCACACGCTTGCGTGTGGTAGGCGTGTTCGCTTGCGAACAAACGCCGTAG
>CANQQS010000003.1 GCA_947626045.1 uncultured Clostridia bacterium
GGGTTTTGCTTTTTAATTAGGAGGAGGAATTAAAATGGCAAAACGAGCCAACGGAGAAGGAACAATCCGAAAACGGACAACAAAGAAGGGGAGTGTATACTGGGAAGGTCGATATTACGACCCAATAATAAAGAAACAATGCAGTATCTATGGGAATACAAAAGAGGAAGTGCGAAAGCAACTGACACAAAAAACAGTAGAAAAAGACAACGGTAAATTTGTTAGTCGTAATGATATAACGCTTGATATGTGGTTTGAGAGCTATATCAAACTGTATAAGGAAGGAGTAATCAGACCGCAGAGTGTACGCAGCATACGTAGCCGTTACACACATTCTATAAAACCATATTTGGGTGACAAACAGATACAGGACATAACGGATATGGATGTAAAGAATATGCTTAACGAAGAATCAAAAATACATGTTACGTCAACAGTATTGCATATCAAAGCAGATATTACGTCTATGTTAGAAAAAGCAGCAGAAAAGAAATTGCTTTTAACAAACCCAGCAAAAAATATTCCTATAGTAGAAGGGCAAAAAGAGACACGTTCAAAACGAGAACTCACAGATGAAGAAATATATTGGTTTATGTTAGGAGTACAAGAAAAATGCCCAAAAGATATGTTGGTATTTCAACTATTATTAACAACAGGTGCAAGAATAGGTGAAATAGCAGGATTAAAATGGCGCGACTTTAACGAAGATTTTTCATATGTCACCATTAACAGAACAGTAATAAGGGTGCAAAATGAAGATGAATGGATTGTTACTACCAATCAACCAAAAACGAAAGCATCTGTTCGTACTCTCCCTATAGTCCCAGAATTAAGACCTGAAATACAATCATGGAAAAGTAGGTTACAGTTAATCGCTAAACAATTTGATACAACATTAACCGATGACGATTTTGTATTTTATAACCGGAAAAAAGATAGGGTGTATGATGAAGGGCATTTCAAATCAGAAATAGAGATTATTCTGGGGTATTTGAAAAATGAATATAACATTGATATACCACATTTCTCGCCACATCATTTCAGACATACTTTTACCACAAAAGCAATACGAAATAATATGTCAATGGAAATATTGAAGAATCTATTGGGACACAGTGATTACAGGACAATAAGTAAAGTATATGCTCATACTTCACAGAAGGATAAAATGGATGCTGTTCTCAATATGTTTGCCGCTAACCCAAATATAAAATTAGGGTAAAATTAGGGTAAAATAAAAATTAATAAAATTTTACCCTTAAAATAGGTTAAAGAATGTAGGAATAAAGCCAAATAACAGAGTAAGATGTTATCCAAAAAAAATTATTAAAAATGTAGACAATTCCGAATTTTTTTGATATAATATACTCTGTATTAGTTTGTAAAAGAGGTGATATGATTGAAGCTTCTTGAAAAATCGGCGCTGTGCGCGGCGGTTTTAACGGCTGCGCTCGCATTGGGCGTATCGGCGAACGCATCGCCGATAACGGAGCGGGACGCGCTCGCAAATGCCGTTTCGCTGTATGAAACGCTGTCGGGCGGCGAGGTAAACGTTCCGGCTGAACTTACGGAAGAAACCGACGACGCGGAGCTTCTGAAATCGGCTCTGCTCGGTTACATAAATTTCGACGATACATATTACGTTTCACAAGGCGCAGGCATAAGACGGCAGGATTTCATATCTGTACTGTACAAGACGGTTGCTCTTGCCGACGACAGCTACATGATGTCGGCGGACGAGGCTGACAGCATACTAAACGAATGTTACAATAACGCGTACATAGACGATGAAAACAGAATAGCGTACGCGTTTATGATAAAGCAGGGAATAGTCTCGAAAGGCGACGATACCGACCCGTCGGCGGAGCTTGACGAGGACGAGTGTGCCGCGCTCGTTGAAAGAGTGCGCGGCGGATTTTTGAAGGACGTTACAATGACGGTCGGCGGCGTGGACATAACGGTCGGCGCGAACGTGAGTACCGTTACAGATATTATGGGCGCTCCGAACCGTATCGACAAGACGGAGTATGGCTTTGAATGGTACGTTTACAATTCCGATTACGAGCATTTCTTCATGGTCGGCGTGCAGGCGGACAGAATATGCGCCGTATTTACGAACAGCGCGGACTTCGCTCTCGGTTCCGTAACATCGGGCTGCGAAATGGTGTACACCGCCGATTACGAGGGTGACCGCTGCTTCAGATTTTACCCGACGCCGGACGGCAGGGTTGACAGCGTACTCTACAATCCCGCGTACCGCGGTGAGGACGACAGCGCGGCTGTAACGCGCTCAAAGTCGCTTCTGCTGCTCGATATGATTAACGCCAACCGCGTAAAGAACGGCAAAATGATATACGCCGAGGACAGCGCGCTGAGCAGTGAGGCATGGCTCGCGGCGATAGGGGCGGGCGACGCCGAAACGATAGCGATGTCGGGTTACGACGTGTTTTCAATGTACCGCCAACTTGTGGCTGACGATAATGAAATACTCACGCAGGATACCGATTACATAACGCCGGTGGGCATAAGCTCGTCAAATATGGACGAGGGCGGCGTGACCGCCAACATTATATCCGACACCGAACGCGAGGTGAGCGCGGCGGAGAACACGTCGGCGGAAATCGAGGATAATGATTATTCCGTAAACGGCGTGGACGAGGTGACAACGCCTGTGCTTTTGTCTCCGAAAACCGAGGACGCGTACAACGCGGGAGACGATATTGTAATAGAGCTTGCGATGCAGGCGGCGGAAAAGTATCATATTGAAGCGTTTGACGTTGAAAACGACCGCTACGCCGTAAACGAGTACGTCGTTACAGACGGTACGACGATAACGATACCCGGTGAGCTTTTGACCGAGGGCAGCGATTATCTGCTGACGGTAAGCTCGGTGACGGAGAACGGCGAGTCGCTTTCCGCGGAGGAAACGCTCATAAGCTACGGCAGCGCGTACGACAGCGGCGTAAGCATAATCGCGCCGTACAACGAGGGCATACTCGAGGACGACTGCCTTGATATAACGTGGCAGTCCGATATGTACCACGATTTCGGCGTTGACATATACAATGAGCGCGACGAGCTCGTTTACAGTACGGTTGTGCGAGGTGAAAACGAGGCTCACGTAGAAGGGCTCGAGGGCGGCAAATACTTTTTGTACGTGTCGGCTCTGCGGCGCGGTACGGGCGTTGTAAAGGCGCAGGACTGTGTAACGTTTACGGCGAAAATCCCCGAGCCGATTATAAGCGAAATAATCCTTGACAAGGACGAGATATATTACTACATCTACGAAGATGAGGAAATGGGACTTCTCTACTTCTACGACGAGGAGCTTGTGGACGTGGAGGAGGACGGTGAAACCGTAACGAAGAAAAAGATTATACGCAAGCAGGTGAAGGCTACGAGCGGTTACAGACGGCTTGACGCGTACCGCACAAAGCCGGAGTTTACTACCGGCGACCCGACGATTACGCACGCAAGCGTCATGTACGACGGCACAGTCGGCAGTGCGATTGTGAGCGAGGCGTCGAAGTATATCGGCACTCCGTACGTTTGGGGCGGAACGTCGCCCGACGGCTTTGACTGCTCGGGACTCGTGCAGTACGTCATGCAGTCGCTCGGCATAAGCGTGAACCGCGTGGCCGAAGATCAGTTTAAAAACGGCGTAAGCGTGAACCGCGACGAGCTTCAACCGGGCGACCTTGTATTCTTTGAACAAAACGGTTATATTCACCATGTGGGCATATATGCCGGAAACGGCATGATGATTCATGCTCCGCACTCGGGAGATGTTGTGAAATACCAGTCGATAGACACGGATTATTACCGCAGTGAATATGCGGGCGCAAGACGCGTTTATTAAATTTCAGGGGGTACATAACATGGCAACCGATTTAAAGGCTTGTACAAATCCGCGCTACAGGCGCACAAACGCCGTTATGATAGTGATATGCGCGCTTTTGACGGCTTTCTCGCTTGTGATGGCGGTGGTGAGTATCGCGCAGCGGAAATTTCTGTTTATGGCGGCGTGGATTATAGCTATGATTTTGCTCGCGACGTACATAATCATACGTATAAACACTATATTCACAACGTCAATATCAACGGATATGACAAACCTTTACATGAAGAACTGGTCAAACGATTTTCTGCCGTATGATTACGGCTATAAAATCAAAATTTTGAGCGAGTTTATACCGGCAAAGACAAAGACGCTCGAAATACCAATAAGCGAAATACGCACGATTATTATAGGCACGAAGAATTATATCAAGCGCAATCTTGACGCGGACACCGATTTTGCGAAAAACATACGCGCGCTTGAAAACAGCAAGGATTTCTATCGTAAGCGTACCATTTCGTCGATGGATATATTCTATGTCGAAACGCATGACGGAGAATGCTGCTACATGCCGATAGTGCAGTTTGACACGAGAGCGGTTGTAAAGATATTGCAAGCTTTGCGCTACCGCAATCCCGGCATCGTGATAAAATCAGTCGGCAGAGCGTATAAAAGATTGATTTCGGAATAATAAAAGCAGCCTTCGGGCTGCTTTTTGCAACTATGAAATATTGAGTTCGCCGCTCTCTATCATTCGTATCACTGCGGCAACGGCGTCCTCGTCGCAGCTTTCGCGCGTTACGCAATCAGCCGCGGCTTTGACGCAGTCGGCAGCGTTTGCGACAGCGATACCCGTACCCGCCGCCTTAATCAGGCTAAGGTCGTTCTCGTTGTCGCCGACGGCTATGACGCGATTTGCCGGTATGCCGAGCATTTCCGCAAGCTTTAAAAGTCCCGTACCCTTGTCCGTGTCCTTCGGCAAAAGCTCGTAATACCACGGACTTGACTTCACGAACGTGTAGCTGTCCGCAAAAGGCGCACTGTCTACCGTTTCGCGCAGCACGGACATATTTTCCTCCTCCGTCATGAACAGAATTTTTGTCCGGTCCTCGCCTATATCCTCATAACCGACAAAGTTATCGGGAAGCTCCTCAAGCCGCTGATGCTCGAGAACAATATCGTTTACTTTGCAGAAATAAACCTTGTCGGCGGTGCAGATGACAATGCCGACATCGGGAAGTGTCTTTTCTATGTACCGTGCTGCATCGAGCGCGCCCTTATCGAGCGTGCGCAGCATAAGCGTTTTCTTCTTTTCAAAGTCGTAAATCGAGCCGCCGTTAAAGCACACAGCCGGCGCATTCGGCATAATCTGTCTTATTATTGGTTTCGCGCCGATCGGTATACGCCCCGTCGCGAACGTGAACAGTCCGCCTTCGGATTTAAAGTATTCTATCGCGTCGTAATTTCCGCGTGACACACGCTTGTCGGACGTTAAAAGCGTGTCGTCCAAATCGACGCACAAAAGTATTCCGTCAAATTTACCCATAAAATTTCTCCTTAAACGTTTTAACCGAAAATTGTCACACCGCAGATTGAACGTCGTCAATCAAATCTTCACCCGCGGCGGCGCCGGTCGCCAGCTTGTCGCACCGCTCGTTTTCGGGGTGACCGTCGTGACCCTTGACCCAGTTAAACCGCACGCTGTGACCATTCATCGCCCTTAAAAGCCTTTGCCACAAATCCACGTTTTTAACGGGATCCTTCGCCTTCCTTCTCCAATCCTTTTTTACCCAGTCGTCTATCCAGCCCTTGTTAAAGGCGTTGACGAGGTACTGCGAGTCCGAATAAATCACAACGTCGCACTCTGTCTTTAACGCTTCCAGACCGACTATCGCCGCCATTATTTCCATTCTGTTGTTTGTCGTGTGCTTATAGCCCTGCGACAGCTCTTTCTCGTGTTTTTGACCGTCGGGCGTGACATAACGCAAAATCGTCCCGTATCCGCCCGGACCGGGATTGCCCGACGCCGAACCGTCGGTGTAGATCGTCACCTGATATTTCTTTGCCGCCTTGTTTCCGCCGTTTATATTTTCCATAATTTTATCCTCGTAAATCTGTAAAATTGCCGTGTCCGTACCGTTCAAATTTTCATTTTTGCGGTAATATATTCATATAATAACACATTATTCCGAATAAATCCACAGTAAAATCAAAAAAACTATTGTGCAAATCTCGGGAATATGATATAATTATAAGATACCGAAGATTTACACATCAGAGATGAAAGGCGGCAGTATGCAGATTACGGAAAATATGATCAGGAAGATCTGCTCACCCACGATGTACAAAAGAGGACTGGAGTATTTCAAGGAGTGGCGGGTACACCTGAGAAAGCGCGAGGAAAACTTAATAACAGCCGTTGTGGACGGCGACGAGCTGTACAGCGTAAACGTAAAGCTCGGAAATGAGGGCGTTACGGAGTATTTCTGTACCTGCCCGTATTACGAAACGATGAACGCCGCCTGCAAGCATATAATCGCGGCTTTGAAGCAGCGTCAGCTTGAGCTTGAAGAGGGAGCCGATTTTGTCGATGAAAATGACAAACTCGCGATGCAGCTCTGCGGCGACTACATTTCCGCGTCCGAAGAAAAAAAGCAGCTTCACGTGAAATTTATATTCTATATCAGTAAGGGCAGAACCGGCGCGGACTACAGCATGTCGCTCGAAGTGGACGGCATAGAGGTTCACGGCGTCGAGGAATTTCTCGAAAAATATATAAAAGGCGAGGAATTTAAGTTTGACCGCTACAACAAATATAATCCGCGCGAGCATGAGTTCCCGTCCGCGCAGGACGAGCTTATAAAAATACTTGCCGAAACGTACGAGAGCCGCAGCGCGTCGGCGCAGATGTATATGAAGGCGGCTTACCGCGCATCGTTCGGCTCGATGGCGGCGCAGCGTATTTTCCCGCTTTTGAAACGCGTCGATTACAGCGTCGTGTTCGACGGTATGACGCTCGGCAGAGTGCGTATAGCGGACGAAAATCCCGATATTATAATAGATATAGACGGCGGCGACGGCGAGATCACCATGTCGGTAAGCGAGCGCGGCTTCGCGCTGACGCGCGGCGGAGAGTGGTTTTTGTACGAGAACACCATATACCGCACCGACAGCGAGTGGCGCGGCTATTTCATGCCGATATACCGCGCGCTCGCGTCCGAGGGAAGGACGCAGTTGAGCTTCCGCGGCGACAACTCGATACTGTTCGCCACGCACGTGCTGCCGCACCTGAAGGACAGACACGGCGTTATCGCACGCGGAATAGACGACCTCGTAATAAGCGAAAAGCCGTTTTTTGAGATATATTTTGACACGATAGACAACGGCATAACGGCTGTCGTACTCGCGAAGTACGGCAATTTATCGGTAAAGCTGCCGTCGGACGCTCCGGCGGACGGCAAAATTGTCGTGCGCGATTTTGAGAGTGAGAAAGCCGTTATGTCCTCGTTCGCGTCGTTCGCGAACGATAACGGCACGCTGTCGCTCGACTCCGACAGGGATATTTACATATTCCTCTCTGACGAAATACCGCGCCTTGAAAAAATGGCGAGGCTGTTTTTCTCTGACAGGTTTAAGAGCCTCACGATTACCGATGATGTGCCGATACGCGCTTCGGTGAGCTATATGTCGCACATAGACCTGCTCGAGGCGGGCTTTGAAAGCAACCTGTCATACGAGCAGATAAGCGGAATACTGAGTGCGGTAAAGCTCAAAAAGAGCTTTTACCGCATGTCGAACGGCAGCTTTATAGACCTTGAACACAGCAAGCAGCTCGGAACGCTTAACCTGCTCAATCAGCTCGATTTCACGTATGAGGATCTGCGTGTCGGCACAAAGACGATACCGAAATACCACGCGCTTTACTTAAATTCACTCGATAGCGTGAAGAAAAACAAGAGCTTTGTCACCTTTATGGAGGACATGAAAAAGATAAAGCCTGCGGTGCCTGAAAATCTTGAGGGCGTAATAAGAGGGTACCAGCGCGACGGTATGGAGTGGCTCACGCAGCTTGCGTATCTCGGTTTCGGCGGCATACTTGCCGACGATATGGGACTTGGTAAAACCTTGCAGGTAATCGCGTACATTCACGGCATAAAGCCCGACAAGCCCTGCCTTATAGTCGCACCGAGCGCGCTTCTCTACAACTGGCAGAACGAGATAAACAAGTTTATTCCCGACGCGGAATCGCTCATAATCGACGGCGCAAGGGAGGAACGCGAAAAACGCATGAAGGACATGGACAAGTACGAGTTTATAATAACGTCGTACCCGCTTTTAAGGCGCGACATCGCGCTTTACAGCGAAAAGGAGTTTTCCTATTGCTTTATAGACGAGGCGCAGCACATAAAAAATCCGCGCACAATGAGCGCGCGGAGCGTAAAACGCATAAACGCGCGTCACAAATTCGCGCTTACCGGCACGCCAATTGAAAATTCTCTCATGGAGCTGTGGTCGATATTCGACTTTATCATGCCCGGCTACCTTTACAGCGCGCATGAGTTCCGCACAAAGTACGAGATGCCGCTCGTAAAGGACGGCGCCAAGATGACGGCGAACACGTTCCGCGCGAGGATAAAGCCGTTTATGCTGCGGCGAATGAAGCGCGACGTTTTGACGGAGCTTCCCGATAAGATTGAAAATACAATTTACGCAGAACTTACTCCCGAGCAGAAGGACGTTTACTCCGCTTACCTCGCCGTCGCCAGACAGCAGACGAAGGAGTATCTTGAAGAAGGCGGACAGGGCAGAATGAAGATTTTGTCACTGATTATGAGGCTGAGGCAGATATGCTGCCACCCCGTACTGTTCGACGAAAATTACAAAAAGGACAGCGCGAAGCTTGACCTTCTTTTAGAGCTTGTTTCGAACGCACGGAGCTCGGGACACCGCGTGCTTGTGTTCTCACAGTTCACATCGATGCTTTCAATCATAAGCGCAAAGCTTGATGAGGAGGAGTGCGAATACTTCTACCTCGACGGTCACACACCGTCGAAGGAGCGCAGCGAGCTTGCGCGGCGTTTTAACGGCGGCGAGCGCGACGTGTTCCTTATTTCGCTCAAGGCGGGCGGCGTGGGACTTAACCTCACCGGCGCGGACACGGTTATCCATTATGACCCGTGGTGGAACCCCGCGGTAATGGATCAGGCGTCCGACCGCGCGTACCGCATTGGTCAGACGAAGGCGGTGCAGATAATGCGCCTTGCGGCGAAGGGTACGATCGAGGAAAAAATAATTCAGCTTCAGGAAAGCAAGCGCAATCTCGCGGACGATATAGTGAGAGTGAACACTGAAACGTTCGCCTCACTGACCGATAAGGAGATACTTTCACTGTTTGAATAACGGAGGTTTACAGGTTTGAAGTTTAGGGCGGTACTAAATGACAGCTACGATATAGAGGAAAGAAAAAAGTTTGTGATAAAAAATTGGCACAAAACCGCGCTGTTTTTTGTGATAACAGCGGCTGTGCTTAATTTGCTTGCCGTACTTTACGTAAACGGCGGCAAAGCGATTTTCTTCTGGGACGACGCGACCTACTGGAGCATATCGCGCCGCATCGTGTCGGGCGCGGTGGACAAGGGCGGCTTTTGGAATAACGTGTATAAATCCGTAGCCGTGGAGGACTATAATTATATAGCCGCGCTGCCGTCGGCGGCGGTCATGAAGCTGTTCGGCGAGTCGAGACTCGCGTACGTACTGGGACTTGTGAACATGTACCTGCTGCCGTCGTATATCATGATTTACCTGCTCGCAAAAAAGGTGAGCAAGGCGCCGAAGATTGCGCTTGTGATAACGGCGCTGCTGTTTCCGTGCATGGCGTTTATGGCGTTTATCGGCTTTGTGGACGTCGGCACGCTTTTAATATGCCTTATCGCGTTTTATGCGTATTACCCCAAAAACGACGCGAAGGACAACCCCCTGAGATATGTTCTTATAGGCGTACTGCTTGTGCTTGCGGTGCTGTGGCGGCGGTATTTCGCGTTTTTCGCGGTGTCGTTTATTGTGGCTATGGTAGCTGACAGCGCGCTTTTTAAGCGCAAATGGTACGCGCCCGTTATAACGTTACTGACGTTCGCCGCCATACTCGGACTGTGCTTTACCGACTTCGTATTTTACAAGCTCATGGCTGATTACGGCAATCTGTACGCGGGCTACAAATTCCCCGCTATGACGGACTTTAAGCTGATAATGAGATATTTCGGACTGATTTTGTTAATTGTACTTGCCGCAAGCTCTGTGGCGGCTTACGTGAAGAAAAAAGAAACAAGAACGGTCTTTATGTGGCTGCAGGCGGTTGTGTGCCTTGTGATGTTCATTTCGACGCAGACGCACGGACAGCAGCATCTTCTTCTGTACATGCCATCGCTCATAATGATTACGCTCATAGTGATACGGCATATAACGAAGGAGTGGATGCTCGTGGGACTGGGCGCGCTCGCTCTGCTGCACTCGGTATTTGTGTATATACCGCGTCCGCAGCCGCATAATATACAGGAGATAAAGGGTTTCGCGGTTATTCCGACCTTTTCGATGATACCCGAACGGCGCACTGATACTGACGAGATACTCGCGCTGAAGCAAAAACTCGACCAAACCGTGTACGACGGAGATAAGCTTGGCGTACTCGCGTCGTCGTTCACGCTGAACGAGGACATACTAAAGAATGTCGAAGCGTCGCTCGGCATAGACGAGACGCGAAAAAACTACATCGTGTCACTGCCGCAGGTTGACTCGCGCGACAGGGATTTAAGCGCGCTCTACACCGTAAATTACGTGCTTGCCGCGTATCCGGCGCAGACACACCTCGCGCCCGGCAGCCAGACGGTTCTGGAGGAAGCAGTGCGCAGCTTTGAGGTCTACGCCGACATTGCGACGGCGTACGAGGAAGTGCCGGAGTGCGAGACGGTAATAAACGGCGTGACGGTAAAGCTTTACCACAGGGTACGCGACGAGGAAGCAAGCGATATAGCGGAATTTCAGAGCAGATTGTACGGCGCGAATTAACATATTGTTTACAATTTATACGTTGACGAAAAACGCGGCGGAGGATATAATTCTGTATTATAATAATTGAGAGGTGTTACGGTTGAGAACGTGTATGTATTGCGGCAGGGAGCTTGCGAAAGGCGAACAGTGTACGTGTCCGCAGAGCGTTATGCGGCGAAACGGCAATGCGAAAAGTGCGTCGGGCGCGGGTAAAAGCGAAGCGAACAATAAGCAGAACACACAAAATACACAGAACGCACGAAACACGCAGTATACGCAAAATCAGGGAACATCGTACAAGACAGGCTACGCCGGCAAGGACAGCCCGTTTGAACGGGCGCGCGACCGTTACAAGGCGAAACGCGCCGCAAGAGGCGCGAGACCGCGCGGAGGAACGTGGCGTGATATTTGGTCGGCGGTTATTTCACCCGTGGAAACGGTCACAAATCCGCCGAACCTCGGCATAGCGGCGATGCTTATAATCGCGGCTGTAATGGGAGCGTTTCTGTGGCTCGGTGCGTATTTTGTGCTGATAGGCGGCGGCGTCGGACCGTTCCGTCTCGCGGCTGCAATGATGGGCTTCGGCGGCGGCTACCCGCTTATCGCGCGTATAGGACTGACGCTTTTGTCGGGAATGGTCGCGGGAGTTATAATGTTCTTCCTGTACACCGGCATATTCTACCTTATAGGCAGATTTATCATACGCGTCCGTACGCCATACTGGCAGTTCTGCGTAAGGCTCGTAACGGCGTGGATACCGTTCACGGTGATATGTATTATAGGCGCACTGTTGAGCCTTTTGTCACCGCTCACGCTCGCGGCGCTTATACTTTGCGGCGCGGCAATTACGGCTGCGCTCACGTATGTGGCACTCAAAACGGAATGGTACTCAGCGCCGCCGTCAAAGGTGTTGCTATCCATGCTGCTCGGTTACTTCCTGTTTTTGAGCATAATGCTTAGATTAATTTTGACTATAAATTGAAAGGAAATGATATAAATGAAAGAAACAAAAACGACAAACGCCCCCGCGGCGATAGGACCCTACTCGCAGGCGATAACGGTCGGCAATCTGCTGTTCACGTCGGGACAAATTCCGATCAACCCCGCGACGGGCGAAATACCCGAGGGTGTCGAGGCGCAGGCGGAGCAGGCTCTCACGAATGTGAAAAACCTCATTGAAGCCGCCGGCGGAAGCATAGACAATGTTGTAAAGACCGTCGTGTTTATAAAGGATATGAACGATTTCGCGAAGATAAACGAGATTTACGCGAAATACTTTACCGAGCCGTACCCCGCGCGCTCATGCGTGGAGGTCGCGCGTCTGCCGAAGGATGTGCTGCTCGAGGTTGAAACGGTAGTAGAGCTGTAAAACGGGGACACTAAAATATGGGGACACTAAAATTTTAGTGTCCCCATTATTTATGGTAGCTTTCGTTGTTGTTTATCTTGAACGCCCTGTAAATTTGCTCCGTAAGCACGACGCGCATAAGCTGGTGCGGCAGCGTAACGCGTCCAAAGCTCAAGCGCATATCCGCTCTTTTCTTGACCTCATCGCTCAGTCCGAGCGAGCCGCCTATTATAAACGCGATACCGCTCGACGTCATGGAAATGTCCGCGATTTTTGCGGCAATTTCCTCCGACAGCATTTCCGTACCCTCTATGCACAGCGCGATAACGTACTCGCTTCCGAGCTTTGCGAGGATTTTTTCACCCTCTTTTTTCTTTACCGCTTCAATTTCCTTTTCTGAAGCCTTTTCGGGTATTTTTTCGTCCGCGACCTCCGTAATCGTTACTTTCGCAAACCGCGAGAGCCGCTTAACGTATTCGTCAACGGCTGCGGTGAAGAACTTTTCCCTGATTTTTCCGACACATATAATATTTATGTTCATATCTGCTCCTTACAGCGCGGTCGGCTTGTACCTGTCCGCGACTTTAAGCATTACGTCGTTTCCAACGTCAACGCCCGCATCGGTGAGCATATTATACGTTTCGAGCATCGCGATTTCGGGGCGGTTGTTTTCCTTGCTCAAATGCCCGAGCGCGATATGTTCAGTGCCGCTTTGCACAAGGAACAGCGCCGCCTTTGAAGCCGCGTCGTTTGACAGATGCCCCCTGTCGCTCATAATTCTCCGCTTTAACGGGTACGGGTACGAGCCGTAGCGCAGCATTTGTATGTCGTGGTTCGATTCGAGAATGACCTTTTTGCAGCCCGATATGCGGCTCAAGATCTCGTCCGTCATCACGCCTATATCGGTCGCGAGCGCGTACCGCTCACCGCCGAGCTCGAACGTGTAACCGACCGGCTGCTGCGCGTCGTGGGGGATTGCGAACGGAGTGACGGCGATTGTGCCGACCTCGGTCGTCACGTCCTCGCGCACAAAATGTATATTTTTGTCGTCAATCCTGCCTATGTCCATACCGGCGTGAGTGCCGATAGTCGCGTACACGGGCAGGTCGTAGCGTCTTGACACAACACCCGCGCCCTTCGTGTGGTCGGAATGCTCATGCGTTATCAAAAGCGCGTCGAGACTTTCAGGCGCGACGCCGATAAGGCGCAGCGACTCTTTCAGTCCCGACCCCGACATTCCGCAGTCTATAAGTATGTTCGTTTTGCCGTCGGATATGAACGTGGCGTTGCCCGACGAGCCGCTTATAAGTGAAACAAATCTGTTCATCGTTTACCTCAAAATCAAAGCCTGTCATGAGACAGGCTCTTTAATCTGTTTAATAAATATCGTCCACGACCGTAACTCGCTGAATATCCGCGCCGAGAGCGGCAAACTTTTCCTCGAAGCTCTCGTAGCCGCGGTCAATGTGGTATATATCGGTGATCTCCGTCGTGCCGTCAGCCATAAGACCGGCGATAATCATTGCCGCGCCGGCGCGGAGGTCGGTCGCCTTGACGTGCGCGCCGAGCAGGTGGTCAACGCCGTCAACAATCGCGAGCTTACCCTCAACGCGTATGTTCGCGCCCATGCGCTTTAGCTCGTTCACGTATCTGAAACGGTTGTCCCAAACGCCTTCTCTCGCGGTGCTTGTCCCGCTTATCGTCGTAAGAAAAGCGACGAGCTGCGGCTGCATATCGGTCGGAAAACCGGGATAGGGAAGCGCAATGAAATTTATGCGGCGCAGCGTCTTGTTTTCGTCAACCCACACGCGCACGCTGTCCGTGCCGTCCTCAACGTTTACGCCCGCCTCGATGAGCTTCGCGCTTATAACCTCAAGGTGACGCGGTATTACGTTTTTAATCGTCACGTCGCCGCGCGTTGCCGCCGCCGCGATCATAAACGTGCCCGCCTCGATCTGGTCGGGAATAATCGCGTACGTGCCGCCGTGCAACTCTTTAACGCCGCGTATACGTATAGTGTCCGTACCCGCGCCGCGTATGTTCGCACCCATGTTGTTAAGGAAGTTTGCCAAGTCAACTATGTGCGGCTCCTTCGCGGCGTTTTCGATAATAGTAAGCCCCTCAGCCGTTGCCGCCGCTAGTATGGCGTTTACCGTCGCGCCGACCGATACCACGTCAAAGAAAATATGTCCGCCGCGCACAGCGTCAGCGGAAGCGTTTACGAAGCCGCGCGAGGTATCGACTTCCGCACCGAGAACCTCGAAGCTTTTTATGTGCTGGTCTATCGGTCTTGTGCCGAAATCGCAGCCGCCCGGCGGGTCTACCTTGAATTTCCCGAAACGACCGAGAAGCGCGCCCATGAGGTAACTCGAACCTCTCATTTTACGCGTCAGATCCCTCATCGGTTCGTAAGAATTTATGTTTGTGCAGTCAACTTCAACGGTGTTTCTGTCAATCATATTTACTTCCGCGCCGAGACGTGACAATATCATTAAAAACAGCTTTACATCTTTTATATCGGGCAGGTTCTCGATCCGGCACACGTCCCTGACGAGTATGCACGCCGGAAGTATGGCTACCGCGGCGTTCTTCGCGCCGCTCACGGTCACTTCGCCGTGCAGCCTGTTACCGCCCTTTATCAAGAGTTTCTCCAAATGTGACACCCCTTTGGTTACAAGTAAAAATCCATACATAATCATTCTATCATAAAAATATGCAAATTGCAATTTTTTTGGTAAAATTCCGCTAAAATTTTTCATTTTGCCGCCGACAGAAAAAAACAGCCTGCCCTTTGGCAAGCTGCCGCTGTTTCATAAGTTAAGCGCGTTCTACCTTTCCGCTGCGAAGGCAATGTGTGCATACGTGTAAAGATTTCGGAGTTCCGTTTACGATAGCCTTTACCTTACGAACATTCGGCTTCCAGGTTCTGTTTGAACGTCTGTGCGAGTGGCTGACCTTTATACCGAAGGTTACGCCCTTGCCGCAAACATCGCATTTTGCCATTTCTTACACCTCCTGAATAGCATTTCAAAAACATCAATCAGTATTTTAACACAGTTTCTTTAATAATGCAAGCTTTTTTTGAACTTTTTTGAAAATTCACGAAAATATTTGTAAAAAACCGTGTATGGCTCCCTCTAATAGGTGAACGACGCTTTAGCGTCGTATGCATAGAGCTTTGCTCGTATGCCGTAGCAAAGGAGCTGTCGCGCGAGCGCGACTGAGGGGTTTCGTACCTCATATCCAAACCCCTCCGCCAATTGAATGTAACAAAATTTCCAAGGCGTTCGGTCACGGAGCGGGTTTCACCGTAGGTCTCATATTCCTCGGCTCGATATTCAGACTTATTATTGCATTCGGTTCTTCGCAGTACATAAGCAACACAACGGAACAGCAGTAAAAAAATCACAAAGAGGGCATACGCCCTCTTTTTTTGCGCCCTTTTGGCAAAAGTTTGAAAACTTACTTAATTAATATTGAAAAATCAGGAACAATAGGGTATAATATAAATGGAGATATATGCGGACGGCAGCATTGCCGGACAAAACAGACAGAAAGGCGGAAGCGCAAATGCCAAAAGACGAGTACAAAATCCCCCTCACAAAAATCATAGAGGAGTTTGACCTTGAAAAAATTTACGAGCCGGCGAATATCGAGGAAATATTTATTACACGTTCCGACATAACGAGACCGGGACTGCAGATAGCGGGATTTTTCGACTATTTCGACTCTAACCGTATTCAGATAATGGGAAAGGTAGAGTTTACATACCTTGAAAACTTTGCCGTTGACGAGCGTTCACAGAAGATAGAAAAGCTGTTCGCGCAGCATATCCCCGCGCTTATAATCGCGCGCGGAATGCAGATTTTCCCCGAAATGATGGAGCTTGCGGAAAAGCACGGCGTACCGCTTTTGAGAACCGAGAGCGGCACGAGCGCGTTCATGAGCGCGCTTATCGAGTACCTTAACCGTCAGCTTGCGCCGAGACTTACGCGCCACGGCGTACTCGTCGAGGTTTACGGCGAGGGTATACTCATAATGGGCGAGAGCGGCGTCGGAAAGAGTGAAACGGCTATCGAACTCGTAAAGCGCGGACACCGCCTTGTTGCGGACGACGCGGTTGAGGTAAAGCGCGTCAGCGATAACACGCTCATAGGCAGCGCGCCCGAAATTATCAGGCATTTCGTCGAGCTTCGCGGAATAGGTATTATAGATGTGAAGGAGATATTCGGTATCGGCTCGGTAAAGGGCGAGGAAAACATAGACATGATTATCCACCTCGAGCCGTGGGAGGACGGCAAGCAGTATGACCGTCTCGGCATGGTTGACGAGTTCACGAATATTATGGGCATAAACGTTCCGTCGCTTACGATACCCGTAAAGCTCGGACGTAACCTCGCGGTTATCGTCGAGGTCGCGGCGATGAACAACAGACAGAAGCGTATGGGCTACAACGCCGCGGTGGAACTTAACAAGCGGCTTATGGAACATATGGAGAGCCAGCTGAGTTTGTAATGGAGCGGCAATAAGGCTCCCCTATTAGGGGAGCTGTCACACGTAGTGTGACTGAGGGGTTTATATACATCATCGCAAACCCCTCCGTCATTGCTACGCAATGCCACCTCCCCTAGACAGGGGAGGCATATGGCTACGACATCACAGAAAAGGGAAAAAACAATGAAAATACTGGTAGACACACACACGCACACGTTAAAGAGTGCGCACGCGTACTCGACAATTCAGGAAAACGCGCGCCGCGCCGCCGAGGTCGGCATGGAGGCAATCGCTGTGACGGATCACACGCCGTCGATACCCGACAGCCCGCACGTGTGGAATTTCGTTAATCTTAAAGCAATACCGCGCGACATGTACGGCGTAAAAATACTGTACGGCGCGGAGGTAAACATTCTCGACCTCGAAGGCAATATCGACCTTGACGAAGATATTTTAAAGAAGCTCGACGTTGTAAACGTGAGCATACACAAGGAGTGCTACAAGGATTACGGCGCGAAGGACAACACAAGCGCGTACCTCGCAGCTGTGAACAATCCGCTCATAGACGTTATATGTCACAGCGGCTACGCGGATATACCGTATGATTACGACCTTATCACCGACCTTGCGAAGAAAAACCACAAGCTGATGGAGATAAACAATCACTCCTTCTACGTACGCAGGTCGAGCATAGAAAACTGTAAGACTATCGCGCGCCTTTGCAAGGAAAAGGGCGTAGGCATAGTCGTGTCGTCGGACGCGCACATATCGTTCGACATAGGCGAGTATGAGCCGTCGCTGGAACTTTTGCGCGAGGTTGACTTCCCCGAAAAGCTCGTGATAAACAGAGATTTAAAATCCTTTGAGGAATTTATGGAAAACAAGGGCAAGAAATTATATTCGTGGAGCTACTGACCGCGAAAACATGTACGGAGGCTGATATGTTAGACAAGGTAAGACTTTCGTCCGCCGCGGACGACGTTCGTTACGACGAGCCTATGAGCGAGCATACAACGTTCCGCATAGGCGGAACGGCTGACGCGTTCGTGAGCGCGGCTAACGCTTTGGAAATAGGCAAGGTAATACATTTCTGCAACGATACCGATACGCCGTACGTAATAGTCGGAAACGGCTCAAACCTGCTTGTCGGCGACGGCGGCATACGCGGCGTTGTCATACACATAGGCAAGGCTATGTCGAAGTGCCGCATAGACGGCACGGAGGTTACGGCGGACGCCGGAATACTTATGTCCGCGCTCGCGCATAATATTCTCGAAGCGCGCCTTACGGGGTTTGAGTTCGCGGCGGGCATACCCGGAACGCTCGGCGGCGGAATATTCATGAACGCCGGAGCCTACGGCGGCGAGCTTAAGGATATAATAGAAACGGTGACATTTATCGCTCCCGACGGACTGATAAAAACGGAAACGGCTGATAAGCTCAGCTTCGGGTACAGAACAAGCGTGTTCACCGAGGGCGGCTACACGATTTTGTCGTGTAAAATGCGCCTTAAAGAAGGAAATTATGACGAGATAAAGGCGCGCATGGCAGAACTCAGCCGCCGCCGCGCGGAAAAGCAGCCGCTCTCACAGCCGTCGGCAGGCAGTACGTTTAAGCGCCCTGAGGGTTATTTCGCCGGCAAGCTCATACAGGACGCGGGACTTATGGGCTGTAAGATAGGCGGCGCAATGGTAAGCGACAAGCACGCCGGCTTTGTCGTGAACGACGGCACCGCGACGGCGAAGGACGTAACGGCGCTGATTAAATATATTCAAAAGGCGGTAAATGATAAATTCGGCGTAATGCTGGAGCCGGAGGTAAGATTTATAGGAGAGGCGTAATATGCGGTACACAATCGTAACCGGAATGTCGGGCAGCGGAAAAACAAAGGTAATACGTTATCTGGAGGACATGGGATACTTCTGTATCGACAACATGCCTCCCGTTCTCATACCGAAATTTTCCGAAATGCTCTCGGCTGTGAACGGTAATTTTAACAACGTCGCGCTTGTAATCGACATACGCGTCGGAAATATGATAAACGAGCTGTTAAAGCAGATAGACGAGCTTAAAAAGAAGGGCTACGACTGCACGCTTCTGTACCTTGACGCGAGCGATGAAACGCTCGTGAAGCGCTACAAGGAGACGCGCCGCTCGCACCCTCTGCAGGGCGAGGGCGGACTGCTCGAAGCTATACGCACCGAGCGCGGCATGCTTTCAACGCTGTTTGACGATGCGGATTACGTAATAGACACGTCGGATCTGACAGCGGCGCAGCTTTTGTCGAAATTAAAGGAAATATACGCGCCCGCGTCAACGGGGCAGAGCCTTAAAATAAACGTCATGGCGTTCGGCTACAAGTACGGTATGCCGCTCGACGCAGACCTTGTTTTTGACGTGCGCTGTTTCCCGAACCCGTTTTACATTGACGAGCTCAAACGCCTTACCGGTAACGACAAAGCCGTTCAGGATTACGTTATGTCGTTCCCGACGGCTGTCGAATTTATGAAAAAGCTTGAGGATTTAATGTCGTTTATGATACCGCTCTACATCGAGGAGGGCAAAATATCGCTCACGATAGCCATAGGCTGCACGGGCGGCAAGCACAGGAGCGTCACAATGACGAACAAACTGGCGGATTATTTAAAGTCGGAAAATTACGACGTAAACGTTTCATACAGAGATTTGGGCAAGGAGTAAGGAGCGGAGCGGAATGTTATCTGATACGCGCGTTGCGGCAATCGGCGGCGGCACGGGGCTGTCGACGATGCTCAAGGGCTTAAAATTACATACTCACAATATAACGGCGGTCGTGACCGTCGCGGACGACGGCGGCTCGTCGGGGGTGCTTCGGAGCGACCTCGGCATGGCTGCGCCGGGAGACATAAGAAACTGCGTGAACGCGCTCGCCGAGGTTGATCCCGTAATGGGCGAGCTTTTGAACTTCCGCTTTAAGGACGGAAGTCTTAAGGGTCACAGTCTCGGCAACCTTTTTCTTGCCGCGCTTAACGAAACGTCGTCGAGCTTTGACGAGGCGGTTAAGAAATTCAGTCATCTTGCGGGCGTTGTCGGAACGGTGTACCCCGTGACGAACGAGGCGGTGACGCTGAGCGCGTTTTTGGAGGATGGCACGGTCATAGAGGGAGAGAGCAACATAGGACACCGCTGCGGTGGACAGTCCTCCCCGATAGACAGAGTGACGCTCACGCCCGAACTTCCGAAGCCGGTCGAGGGCGTGATACGCGCGATAGAGCGCGCCGATATAATAGTCATGGGACCGGGCAGCCTATACACAAGCATAATACCGAATTTGCTCGTGGACGGTGTTGCGGACGCGATAAAGGCGAGCAAGGCCGTTAAAATATATGTCTGCAACATAATGACGCAGGGCGGTGAAACGGAGGGTTACACCGCGTCGGAACACCTAAAGGCGATTGAAAAGCACTCCTACGAGGGAATAGCGGACGCGGTTATAGTGAACAACGCGCCAGTACCCGAAAGCCTTTTGGAGCTGTATGCCGAGGAACACGCGGCGGCGGTGACGGTGGACGAGGACGAGCTTGTTAAGCGCGCGGCGCTTGTTCAGGGTAATATGCTGCTCGTAAAGGACGGAAAAATCCGCCATAATTTCAGCCGTCTTGCGCGCACGATTATGAGGATAGGCTCCGAATTGTAAAATATATTGAAAGGGATGTGGATATGTCTTTTTCATCGGATGTAAAGGAAAGGCTGTGCCGCGCGGAATTTGTATGCCCGAAGTGCCGCCTGTACGAAACGGCGGGCGCGCTTGCATTCGGCGGACGGATAAGCGACACGGAAATCAAATTCACGACTGAAAGCGGCGCGGCTGCGGAGCGCGTCAAAAAGGATATAGCGGACGAGTTCGGCATAAACGCCCGCGTTGAACGCGGCACGCGCTCGTACCGCATAGTAATAGACGATATTTACAGCGTTGAAAACATAAAAGGCGGTATATCGCCGACCGGCGGTGTACCGTTTTCGTGTTGCAGAGCGGCGTACGCGCGCGGAGCGTTTCTCGGCGGCGGCTCGGTAACGGATCCGAATAAGAGCTACCACATCGAGTTCGACACGCGCGGCAAAAACGGCGCGCTGCTCCTGCAAAGGCTCGCAGCCGAGGACGGATTTGACGTTAAAATAACGGAGCGTAAGGGCGTTTACGTGCTTTATATGAAGGGCGGAGAAAAAATCGCCGACCTGTTGGGCTACATGGGCGCGGCAACGGGCGCGTTCGAGATGTACTCGGTGCAGATAGAGCGCGACATGCGCAACAGTGTGAACCGCCGCGTAAACTGTGAGACGGCGAATACCGATAAGTCCGCGCAGGCATCGTCAAAGCACCTCACGGCAATCAAGAAGATACGCCGCGCCGGTAAGTGGGACAAGCTGCCCGACGTTTTGAAGGAAATAGGACGGCTGCGCGAGGAGTACCCCGAGGACAGTCTGAAGGAACTCGGCGAAAAAACCAACCCGACGATTGGTAAGTCGGGGGTAAATCATAGATTAAACCGGATTTTGGATTTTGCGGATAATTTGTAATCCGACATTGACGGGGATATTCGGGCGACCCTTGCGGTCGCCCGCATATTCGACACGCCGCCGTAGGGGCGGTCATCGGCCGCCCGCATATGCGAAACGCCGCTGCGTAGGGGCGAACCGTGTTCGCCCGCCGTATGGCTCCCCTTGAGGGGAGCTGTCGCCGTAGGCGACTGAGAGGTGGTTTTAAAAGTTCATTGCCACCTCTCCGTCATTGCTTCGCAATGCCACCTCCCCTCGAGGGGAGGCTTGCGATGCAGGTCGCTTTTTATATGATAAAAAAGGAGGAACCACCATGCAATTCTGTCATTTACACACGCACACCGAATACAGCTTACTTGACGGCGAGGCGAGCATAAAGAAGCTCATCGCGCGCGTCAAGGAGCTTGGCATGACCTCCTGCGCGATAACCGACCACGGCTCGATGTACGGCGTAGTCGACTTTTACCGCGAGGCAAAGGCGCAGGGCATACACCCCGTGATAGGCTGTGAGGTGTACGTCGCGCCGAGAAAGCACACCGACAAGGTGTACGACATTGACAACAAAAACAGCCACCTTATACTTTTAGCGGAGAACCAAACGGGCTACCAAAATCTTATAAAGCTCGTGTCAACGGCGTATATAGACGGCTTTTACTACAAACCGAGAATTGACTTCGAGCTTCTTACAGCACATCACGAGGGACTTATAGCATTAAGCGCATGCGTCGCGGGCGAGGTGCCGAAGGCTCTTCTGCGCGGCGACTATGACGGCGCGAAGGAAATTGCGCTGCGCTACCTCAGCGTAATGGGCGAGGGAAACTATTTCCTCGAAATACAGGATCACGGTCTTGCGGAGGAAAAGCGCATAATCCCCGACATGATAAGACTGTCGAAGGAAACGGGTATTGGTCTCGCTGCGACAAACGACATACACTACCTCACGAAAAACGACGCGAAGTACCAGGACATTCTGATGTGCATACAGATGGAAAAAAAGGTGCAGGATCCCGACCGCATGAAGTTTGAAACGGAGGAATTTTATATAAAGTCGCCGGAGCAAATGGCGGAGCTTTTCGATTACGCGCCGGAGGCGATAGAAAACACGCAGAAAATCGCCGACAGGTGCCGTGTGGATTTCGACTTTAACACGCGCCACCTCCCAGCGTACGACGTGCCGGACGGCAAGAACGCTTACGCTTACCTTCGCGAGCTTTGCGAGACGGGACTTGAAAAACGCTACAGCCCCGTTACGGACGAGCTTAAAGACCGACTTAACTACGAGCTCGGCGTTATAAGCAGCATGGGTTTTGTGGACTACTTCCTCATAGTGTGGGATTTTATAAATTTCGCGAAAAACAACGGCGTAATGGTAGGACCGGGACGCGGCAGCGCCGTCGGCAGCCTTGTGTCGTACTGCCTCGGCATAACGAACGTCGATCCGATAATGTACTCGCTCATTTTCGAGCGTTTCTTAAACCCCGAGCGCGTGAGTATGCCGGATATAGATATAGATTTCGCGCCGGACGGACGGCAGAAAATCATAGAGTACGTCGTGCAGAAGTACGGCGAAGGACAGGTCGCGCAGATAGTGACGTTCGGCACGATGAAGGCGAAGCTTGCGATACGCGATGTCGGACGTGCGCTCGACATTCCTTACGCCGAGGTTGACAAGGTGGCAAAGCTCGTGCCGTTCGACCTAAAAATGACGATACGTAAGGCGCTCGACATATCGACGGAGCTTAACGCGCTCTACGAGAACGACCCGAAAATAAAAGAGCTTCTCGACTCGTCAATGGCGCTCGAAGGACTGCCGCGCCACGCATCGACGCACGCGGCGGGAGTGGTTATAACGAGTGAGCCGCTTGTGAACTACGTGCCGCTACAGCTTAACGCCGATAACTTCATACAGACGCAGTTCCCGAAGGACACCGTTGAAAGCCTCGGACTGCTCAAAATGGATTTTTTGGGACTTCGCAATCTGACGGTAATCGAAAACGCCGTGAAAATCATAAAGAAAACGCGCGGCGTTGACATTGACATAGACAACGTGGATTTCAACATAAAAGAGGTGTACGACCTCATATCGTCGGGCAACACCGACGGCGTGTTCCAGCTTGAAAGCGCAGGTATGCAGTCGTTCATGCAGGAAATGCGTCCGACGTGTTTCGAGGACGTTACGGCGGGAATATCGCTGTACCGCCCCGGACCAATGGAGCAGATACCGCGCTATATCAGCAACAAGGCGCACCCCGAAAAAATCACGTACAAGCATCCGCTGCTTGAAGGCATATTAAACAGCACCTACGGCTGTATGCTCTATCAGGAGCAGATACTCCAGATAGTGCGCACGCTCGCAGGTTACTCGCTCGGCAGAGCGGACATAATGCGGCGAGCGATAAGCAAGAAAAAAGAAGAGCAGATGAAGATTGAGCGTAAAAACTTCATCTACGGCAGCGACGACGGCGAAATACCCGGCTGTATCAAAAACGGCATAGACGAGGCGACCGCGACGGCTATATTTGACGAAATGAGCGATTTCGCGAATTACGGCTTCAACAAGTCCCACGCCGCCGCTTACGCCGTTGTGGCGTACCAGACGGCGTATCTCAAAAGGTTTTACCCCGTCGAGTTTATGGCGGCGCTCATTTCGAGCATAGACGACACCGACAAAATTAACCACTATATACAAAACTGCGCCGACATGGGCATAGACCGTCTGCCGCCCGATGTGAACAAGTCCGAGGACACGTTTACGGTCGAGAACGGCTCGATACGGTTCGGACTGTCGGCGGTGAAGAACGTCGGACGCGCGATGATTGTTAGCCTCGTGAACGAGCGTAAGCGAGGCGGTGAATTTAAGAGCTTTTCCGACTTTATCGAGCGCACCGCGGGCGGTGAAATGAACAAGCGCGCGCTCGAGGGTCTTATATACTGCGGAGCGTTTGACTCTATGGGCATTAAGCGGTCGCAGCTTCTTGCCGTTTACGAAAGTGCGCTGGAGGGTACGGCTAAGGCTGCGCGTGACAACATAGCCGGTCAGGTGTCGCTGTTCGACGACATTGACGACGCGGACGCGGAAATGGAGTTTCCCGACATAGAGGAGCTGGACAAAAAAACGCTCCTGAAGCTCGAAAAGCAGTCAACGGGCATGTATTTTTCGGGTCACCCGATGGAGGAGTACGCCGACAGGATAAAGAAGCTCACGCGCTACAACATAGGCGACGTTTTATCGAGCGTACACCGCGACGAGGACGGCAACTACCGCGCCGCCGAGGGCGGAATAAAGGACGACGAAATGATAGTTATATGCGCCGCAGTAGCGTCGAGGAAAAACAAGACGACGCGCAGCGCGAACGCGCAGATGGCGTTTCTGACGCTCGAGGACATATACGGTTCGGTCGAGTGCATAGTGTTCCCAAAGGTGCTTGCCGAATATTCGCCCATTCTCGTCGAGGACAACCTTATTGCCGTAACGGCGCGGCTGAGCATACGCGAGGACGAAGAGCCGAAGCTTTTAATGCAGTCGGCTCTGCCGATAGAGGAAGCGCTCGCAAGCAAAATCGAACCGAAGCGGCTCTATATACAGCTTGACACGCGCAGCGAGGAAAATCTCGCGGCTGTGTCGGAGGCGCTTGCACCGTACAGCGGCGACATGGAGGTGCGGCTTTTCTTCCGCGACACTAAGCAGATCACGCGCGCGCCGCGCAGACTGTACTTTAACGGCACGGCGGGAGCGGTCGAGGATTTGAAATCCGTTTTCGGCGAGGAAAACGTGAAAATAAAATAAATCGGTAAAACTAACCAAAAAATATCTCTCTGCCAATAATTTAACGCTTTAGGACTTGCAAAATACGAGAAAATATAGTATTATATATAGAGTATATTCGAGATTGGACGGGGAGAGATGAGTATGGACGACTATATTGTGATAAAGGCGCTCGAAAACGGCGTCAACATTATAGGACTGACGAGAGGCAAGGATACGAAATTTCACCATACCGAGAAGCTTGACAAAGGCGAGGTTTACGTGGCGCAGTTCACGGAGGTAACCTCGGCAATCAAGATTAACGGCAAGGCGGAGATATATACCAAGCACGGCAAAGTAATGTCGGACGAGAGGTAAACTTTTCCTTCGCGGGAGGATATTAAAATGTGGACTGTAATTTATGTGTCACAGTCGCCGGAAACGGCGAAAAAGCTTGCGGACGCTCTGGACAAGAACGGCATAGTCTCAAAGGTGAGACAGTCAGGCGGCGACGGCGAAAACAAGGGCTGCTGTGAGGTGCTTGTGCCGGATACCGAAATGGAAGCGGCGCAGGACTTGATTATTGAAAACGATTTATTTTAATACGGTGGGAGGACTCAGGATGGAACACAGAAATATAAGAACAATAGGCGTGCTTACTTCGGGCGGCGACGCTCCGGGCATGAACGCGGCGATACGCGCCGTTGTCAGAGTAGGCTCATATTACGGACTTAGGGTATTCGGCGTAAAGCGCGGATATAACGGACTTATAACGGGAGACCTTGTCGAGATGAATGCGAGAAGCGTTTCCGAAACGCTCCAGAGAGGCGGCACGATACTGCAAACAGCACGCTGCCTTGAATTTAAGGAGGAAGAGGGCGTTAAGAAGGCTGTCGAGATAGCGAGGGTATTCGGGCTTGACGGACTTATCGTAATAGGCGGCGACGGCTCGTTCCGCGGTGCGCGCGACCTGTGCCGCCACGGTCTGCCGACAATAGCCATGCCCGGTACGATAGACAACGACATAAGCTGCAGCGAGTACACCGTCGGCTACGACACGTGCCTTAACACCGTTAAGGACGCGGTGGACAAGATAAGAGACACCGCGCAGAGCCACGAGCGCTGCTCGATTATCGAGGTAATGGGACGAGCCGCGGGCTATATCGCAATTCAGGCGGGTATAGCGTGCGGCGCGGAGGTAATTCTCGTGCCGGAAAAGAAATGGAGCTTTGACGAGGACGTGCTGCGCCCGATTCTCGAAGGCAAGTCGAGAGGAAGAAAGCACTCCATTATCATTGTTGCCGAGGGTATAGGCGGCGTTATCGAAATGGCGAAGGAAATCGAGGAAAAGACCGGTATCGAGTCGAGAGCTACGATTTTGGGTCACGTACAGCGCGGTGGAAGCCCGACGGTGCGTGACAGAGTCGTTGCGAGCGAAATGGGAGGTATGGCGGTCGAGCTTCTTTTGCAGGGCAAGCAAAACAGAATTGTCTGCATGAGGGATCACATCATCACCGACGTTGACATCGAGGAAGGTCTCAACATGACGAAAGAGCTTCCGCAGCAGCTTGTGGATCTCGCGAAAAAGCTCAGCGTGTGAATATATTTAAAGGTGTTGTTTCTGCGGCACCTTTTTGTATTATACAAGAAAGGGAGGGTATATAAATTATGAGAAAAACAAAGATAATCTGCACAATGGGACCCGCGACGGAGAGCGAGGACGTACTCCGTGACCTGATGATAGCGGGTATGGACGTGGCGAGAATTAACTTTTCCCACGGCACGCACGAGGAAGCGCTCAAAAAGATGAACAGCATAAAAAGGGTACGCGAGGAACTCGATATGCCGGTCGCGATACTGCTCGACACCAAAGGCCCCGAGGTTCGCATAAAGGACTTTAAGGATGGCAAGGTGGAGCTTAAAGAAGGTCAGAAGTTCACACTCTGTACCGACGACGTGGAGGGCGACGAAACGCAGGTGTCGATTACATACGCAGACCTTCCCAAGGACGTCAAGGCGGGCAACAGAATACTTATAGACGACGGACTTATCGAAATGGAGGTTCTTAGCGTAAACTCCGACCGCATAATCTGTCAGGTCAAGAACGGCGGCGTAATATCGAACAAAAAGGGCGTGAATATCCCGAACGTGTCACTCTCGATGCCGTACATGAGCCAGAAGGACATCGACGATATAATTTTCGGCATAGAGCAGGACGTTGACTTTATCGCCGCGTCGTTCGTGAGAACGGCGGACGACGTTAAGGAGATAAAGAACCTTCTCCAGCAGCGCGGCGGCAGCGACATAAAGGTAATCGCGAAAATCGAAAACGCCGAGGGCGTTGAAAACATCGACGCAATCCTTCACGAGTCGCACGGAATAATGGTTGCGCGCGGCGACATGGGCGTTGAGATAGACATGCAGGATTTGCCGGTAATACAGAAGCAGCTTATAAAGAAAACGTACCGCGCCGGCAAGGTCGTTATAACGGCTACGCAGATGCTCGACTCGATGATAAGAAATCCGCGTCCGACAAGAGCGGAAACGACCGACGTTGCGAACGCCATTTACGACGGCACGAGCGCTATAATGCTGTCGGGTGAAACGGCTGTCGGCAAGTACCCCGTCGAAACGGTAAAGACGATGGCGTCGATCGCGGAGCGCACGGAGAAAGATATAGACTACGTAAAGCGCCTTGAAAACATGAATTTCAACTCACGCATGGACATTACGAACGCGATAAGCCACGCGACCTGTACTACGGCGCACGACCTCCACGCGGCGGCAATCATAGTGCTTACATACGCGGGCGGCACGGCGCGTCAAATCTCGCGTTTCCGTCCGGCTTGCCCGATCATCGCGCCGACCTTGAGCGTAAAGGGACGCAGACAGCTCAATCTTTCGTGGGGTGTAACGCCGATAATGAGTGAGTCGAGAAGCAACACCGACGAACTGTTCGACCACGCCGTTGAGTGCGCGCAGAAAACGGGTCTTATAAAGGACGGCGAGCTTGCCGTAATCACCGCCGGCGTTCCGATGGGCGTTGCCGGTACGACGAATATTATGAAGGTACACCTCGTCGGTCACGTGCTTGTGAGCGGCAAGGGACTTTCAAGCATCAGTGCGACCGCTAACGTGTGTGTCGCGACGAGCAACGACGAGCTTGTGCGCGACTTTACGGACGGCGATATAGTCGTTACAAATATGGTTACGAACGACATGATTACGACGCTGCGCAAGGCGGCGGGCATCATAAGCGAGGAAACGGGCGAAGCCAACAACGCGCAGGTGCTTGCGGCGGCACTCGACATACCCGTGATCGTTGCCGCGCCGGGCGCGACAAAGATACTGACCTCCGGCACAACCGTGACAATGGACGCGAAGCGCGGACTTGTTTACTCCGGCACGGAAAAGGTTATATAAAGACTGAAGGGAAAACAAAATGGCGTATACGAGCGAAACATATTTAACGGTGCGCTACGCGGAAACGGACATGATGGGAATAGTGCATCACTCCCGCTACTATCCGTGGTTCGAGTTGGCGCGCACGGACTATATAAAAAAGACGGGCGAAACGTACAGCGATATGGAGAAAAAGGGCGTGCAGATGCCGCTCACCGAAACGGGCGCGAAATACATTTTCGGACTTAAGTACGAGGATGAAGTTTTGGTAAAGTGCCGTATGACGAAGCTGACGGTCGCGCGGTGCGAGTTTGAATACGAGGTATACAAGCTGCCGGAGATGAAGCTCGCGACTACGGGCAGAACGGCGCACGGCTTTGTGAACGAGAGCTTCGCGCCGATAAATCTGAAAAAGGCGCAGCCCGAGCTGTGGGAAAAGCTGCAGGCTCTTATGTGAGGTGATTGTATGAAGATAGTAATACTCGACGCGAAAACGCTCGGCGACGACATCGAATTTTCCGCGATAGAGCGGCTCGGCGATCTCACGGTCTACAAAACGACTTCCGAGCTGCAGCTTGCCGACCGCATAAAGGACGCGGAGGTAATAATTGTAAATAAGGTGAAGCTCAACAAGGAAAATCTGCCGCTTGCGCCGAAATTAAAGCTCATATGCGTGACGGCGACAGGCTTTGACAACATAGACGTAAACTACTGCTGGCGTAAGCAGATAGGCGTGTGCAACATAAAAGGCTACTCCACCGACTCCGTCGCGCAGCTTACCGTTGCAATGGCGCTGTCGCTCGTGACGCGGCTCGGAGCGTTTGACAGGTACGTAAAGGACGGGCGCTATACCGAGAGCGGCGTTCAGAACCGCTTAAAGCCGTATTTCCACGAGATAAAGGGTATGACGTGGGGAATTATAGGCTTCGGCAACATCGGCGGCGAGGTGGCGCGTATAGCGCGAGGACTGGGCTGCAATGTGCTTGTAACGCCGCACAAGCCGCAGGGTAAGTATGACTTTTTTGTAAGTCTTGACGAGCTTCTGGAAAAATCGGACATAATCTCTCTGCATGTGCCGCTCACGAGTGAAACAGCGAATATGATAAGCCGCGAGCGTATCGCAAAAATGAAGGACGGCGCGGTGCTTATAAACGTGTCGCGCGGCGCGGTGTGTGACGAGGCGGCTCTTACGGACGCGGTAAAGGACGGAAAGATAGGCGGTCTCGGCATAGACGTGTACTCAAAGGAGCCGCTCGACACATTAAGCCCCTATAACCGCATACTGAACGAAAAAAATGTGATATTCACGCCGCACATGGCGTGGGGTGCGAATGAGTCGCGCGTAAGGTGCATAGACGAGGTGGCGAAGAACATAGAGACGTTCATAATGGGCGGCGAAAGAAACCGCGTTGACTTAAAATAGGGGACACTAAAATAAAAGAATGGGGACACTAAAGTTTTAGTGTCCCCATTTTAGTGTCCCCATATTTTATTTAAGCTCCGTCAGAGTTATATCCTCCGACACTTGCACCTTTTCACCCTTCGAGAGGTCGAAGGTGTAGGTGTGGTCGTACGACACGGTGAGGTTCTGCGATATGCGCGCCCTGCCTGAAGAATTTAAAACGGTAAGCTGACCGCTCCCCTCCGCAATATACCTGCCTGCCGACAGCTTGTCAGGACACGAGTAGCTTTCATTCCCACTGAGCGCGTATTTCCTGCCTTTTTCAACCTTGCTTATCGCGCCTGATTCTTTTAACTCGCTTTTTTTCGCTTCTATATCCGCATCGAGACGGTCTATTCTGCTTTGTAATTCGGTAATTTCCTCGGAAAGACTGTCGTTCGTTTCCTTGTATTCCATGTAGGAATTGTTTACCGTGTCGCGCTCGTTAAGCTCCGCGTCAACCTCGCTTATACGCTCCTTTATTTTTTTCGAGTCGGCGGCGACCGTTTCCGCGCTTTCCTCAATGTCGCTGATTTCCGTGACGAGCAGTACTCTTGCGTTGTTTTTTGCGCTTATGTCGTAAGATACGATTCCCGCCGTCGACGCCGCGGCTACGGTAAATACGGAGAGCAGCGCGACGAATACTTTTTTCTTCATAATCTGTCCACCTCCGTTACATCGGACTGAATTTCGCGATACCGTCAATCTGTATGCGGTCGTCGTCCCGAAGCTCAAGCTCGCTTCCCTCGGCGTTGAGCAGCTTGTTTGTGATGGACTTGCCGCTGCGTGCCACAGCCACCGAGCCGCTGCCGGTCACAATATACTTCCCGGCGGGAACGTCCTTGCCCGCGGTATAATAGCCTGACGGCAGCGTTACAATCCTGTCGGACGAGTCTTCCGCGATGTCTGCAAGCGAGTCATACTCCCTTTGCTTGGATTCGGCTTCTTTCGCGAGCCTGTCCCTCGTCTTTTCAAGCTCCTCGTTGTTTTTTCCTATTTTATCGAGTCCATCGCTTGCGGCGTGAAATTCCTCAAGCTCTTTGCTTTTATTTTCCAAATCCGCGCTCAGCTGCCGATTTTCGGCGAACGCGTCATTGTATTTCTTTGACGCGGAAAGGTATGTTTCGTCACTTTTGCGGAGCGCGTCAAGACCGTGCTGAGCCGCACTGTCACCTTTCGGGACAAAATACGCAGCCGCCGCGACCGCGATTATTACCGCCGCGCTTACCGCGGCGGATATTATAACGAATTTCGGCGGAATCTTTGACTGCGGCTTATCGGTTTCCTCGGTATCATCAATTTTCTCGGCTTCATCGGTTGTGTCTGCTGTATCCGTTATATCCGTATACGATAATTCCAACAATGCTTGCTCTTCCGTATCATCGTCGATATTATCGTTTTCCAAATCGTCTGTCGCCGCTTCCTCCGTTTCGGGAACTGGTTCGTCGCCGTCGGTGATTATTATGATATTGTCCTTCTCTCTCTCCAAAAGGAACACCCCTTATTATCAGTTCATTATACTCGTAAGATACACGTCGCGGAACTGCATTGAAAAGCTGTCCGCGCTTTTTTTCGCTTTGGCGTAGTCGTCGAATATTCCCAGCACCGTCGGACCGCTGCCGCTCATTACTGCGCCAAGTGCGCCGTTCATAATCATTTTCTTTTTTATGCCGCCCACAACGGGGTGGAGCTTAACCGTGACGCTTTCCATAACGTTGCACAGCTTTGACGCAACGTCCTTGACGCTGCCCGACTTTATCGCGCGTATCATGCCGTCGGTGTCGGGGCGTGTCATATTTTCCGCGCTGTCAATCTGCTCATACACCGCCGCCGTCGAGACGCTTATCGGCGGCTTTACGAGAAGTATGTGCGTTTTCGGGGCAGGAGGGAGCGGCGTTAAAATTTCGCCTATACCCTCCGCAAGCTGCGTGCCGCCGGTAAAGCAGTACGCCACATCCGCGCCGAGCGACGCACCCGCGCGTATAAGCTCCTCATCGCTTAACGGACAGCCGTAGAGCATGTTGAGAGCGCAAAGCACCGCGGCGCAGTTGCCGCTGCCGCCCGCGAGACCGGCCGCCACGGGGATATTCTTATGTATTATGATTTTCGCGCCGCCGCGTATAGAGGTGAGCGAATAAAAAAGCTCAGCCGCTTTGTACGCAATGTTTTTGTTGTTTACCGGCAAATATTTGAGATTGGTCGAAAGCGTGATACCGCCGTCGGTTCTGTCGATTATGAGCAAATCGAACAGCGAGACCGTCTGCATAATCATCTTTATGTCGTGGTAGCCGTCCGCGCGCCTTGAAAGAACGTCAAGCGTAAGATTGACCTTCGCGTACGACCTTGCTATGGCGCGTCTGCCGGTTATTACTATATCGTCCGAAAGCATGTTTTAGCCTCCTTTACAATACACTGTGCGACTCGTCCGCGACGCGGCGTATCACCTCGTCCGTTATATTATCCTCACATTCGCTCTTTTTGAGATACGCGAGATACTCTATATTTCCCTCGGGCCCCTTTACGGGCGAAAACGAAAGTCCGGCGGCGTGAAGTCCGATGCTGCGCGCAAAATCAAGCACGTTTTTTATGACCTCGCAATGCACTTTAATGTCCCTCACAACGCCCTTTTTGCCGACCTGTTCGCGTCCGGCTTCAAACTGCGGCTTTATGAGCGCAACTATTTCACCGTCGTCCGCGAGCAGATTTTTAGCCACCGGCAACACGAGCCGCAGCGATATAAACGAAACGTCGATCGACGCGAAATCTATCTTTTCGCCGATGTCCTCGGGTGTGACGTAGCGTATGTTTGTGCGCTCCATGTTTACAACGCGCTCGTCCGAGCGCAGCTTCCACGCGAACTGTCCGTAACCCACGTCGACTGCGAACACCTTTTTAGCGCCGTTCTGGAGCATACAGTCGGTAAAGCCGCCGGTTGACGCGCCTATGTCCATCGTCACCCTGCCTTCGAGCGACACGGGGAACACATTAAGAGCCTTTTCGAGCTTCAGTCCGCCTCGGCTCACGTATTTGAGCGTTTCGCCGCGAACCTCGGGCGTGACGCTTTCGTCCACTTGCTGACCCGCCTTGTCGCACTTTTGGTTGTCTATATAAACCTGTCCTGCCATTATGAGCGCCTTCGCGCGCTCGCGGCTCTGCGCCAGACCCTTGTCCACAAGGAGCGCGTCAAGCCTTACCTTAGCCATTATTATTTTCCTCTCGCATTGATTTATTCATGTATTCGGCTATCGCCGCCGCGTCACAGCCGCAGTACACGTCAAGCTCGTCAACCGTGCCGTGCGGTATCGGACTGTCGGGGAACGCGAATATCTTTAATTTGCATTTTATGCCGCGCTCCGCGATAAGCGACGCAATCATACTACCCATACCGCCGATTTTCACGTTGTCCTCAATCGTTATCACATGCCTTGTCTTGACAGCCGCCGCGATAACAGCTTCCGTGTCGAGCGGCTTTATCGTCGGCATAGCGAGTATTTCGGCAGACATTCCCGCAAGCGCGGCGGCTTCCTCCGCGCGTTTTACCATTCTGCCGGTCGCGATTATTGTCACGTCCGTACCCTCTTGTATAAGCTGCGCCTTGCCGAGCGTGAACGTGCGCGGCACTTTTTCGGCTTCGCATCCGCCGCGCGGATAACGTATCGCGATAGGCGCGTTGAAGCGGTTAATTGCGAAGTCGAGCATTTCCTCAAGCTGATCAAGCGTCGCGGGTGACAGGAGCGTCATATTCGGCATATGTGTAAGGTACGAAATATCGTAAACGCCCTGGTGCGTCTCACCGTCCGCGCCGACTATGCCTGCGCGGTCAATGGGGAACACGACGTGCAGATTCTGCAGACACACGTCGTGCAGCGTCTGGTCGTACGCGCGCTGTAAAAATGACGAATACAGCGGTATCACAGGAATGTACCCCGCCGACGCAAGACCTGCCGACAGCGTTACACCGTGCTGCTCGGCTATGCCCACGTCGAAAAAGCGGTTTTTGTTTTTCTTCACAAATTCGTCAAGACCGGTGCCGTTGGGCATCGCGCCGGTGATAGCGACAACCTTCGGATTTTTCTCGGCTATGCGCACCATCGCCGCGCCGAAGCGGTCGCTGTACGTTTCGCCCGACTTTGCCGTTTCGCCCGTCTCCTTGTCGAACGGCGATATGCCGTGGAACTTCTGCGGATTGCTTTCCGCCGGAGCGTAGCCCTTGCCCTTTTTCGTCTGAACGTGTATGAATACGGGCTTTTTCTCGCTTTTCACGTAGTCGAAGCAGCTTATGAGCGCCTCTATATCGTGACCGTCAACGGGCCCCATATACGTGAAGCCCAAATCGTCAAACATCGTCGTCGGTATTACAAGGCGGCGGAAAAACCGTTTTACCTTCTTTATGACCGTCGCTATGCCTTTGCCGACGAGCGGAATTTTGTTCAGTATGTTTTCAACGACGACCTTTGACCGGAAGTACGCCGGCGACATACGCAGCTTGCGAAGGTGCGTCGATACCGCGCCGACGTTTCGGGATATGGACATGGCATTGTCGTTTAATATTAGTATCAGAGGCGTGCGCGAGTGACCGGCGTCGTTCATTGCCTCGTACATCATGCCGCCCGTGAGCGCGCCGTCGCCGAACACGGCAATTACGTTGTAATCGTCGCCGTCAAGGTCGCGCGCACGCGCTATGCCGAGAGCCGCGCTTATCGAGGTTGAACTGTGACCGGTATTAAACGCGTCGCAGCCGCTTTCCGCACGCTTCGGAAAACCAGACAGACCGCCGAATTGGCGGAGCGTGCCGAACTTATCCTTCCTGCCCGTAAGAATCTTGTGAACGTACGACTGATGCCCCACATCGAATATTATTTTATCCTTGGGAACGTCAAAAACAGTGTGAAGAGCGACGGTAAGCTCCACAACGCCGAGATTCGACGCGAGGTGACCGCCTGTTTTTGACACACTGCCAATGAGGAATTCCCGAATTTCGGCGCACAGCGCGTTAAGCTCGGGAATTGTAAGCTTTTTTAAGTTGTCGGGCGATTGAATTTTGTCTGATAACTTGTCCATAGTTTATTTTCTTAGGAAATGCCTGCAAAAGTACATTATTTTTCCGACGGCGAACACTATCGAATTGCCGTTCTGCATGGAAATGCCCTTTGACATGGCTTTTCCGCCTATCGTGAGAGCGCCGACGATACCGGTAAGGATAAGGCTCGGAAGTATTCCGGTGAGCTTAAACACGCTTATAAGCTCGCTTACGATAAGCGTTGTCGTCGCGCCGGAAATAATACCCGCGATGTCGCCTATTACGTCGCAGCACATGTTCGCGAGCTGCGGCGCGTGGCGTATTACCGAAATGCTTTCCTTCGCGCCCTTGACCTTCCTTGCCGCGAGCGAGTGAAACGGGTGTTCCTCGGCGTTCTGAACCGCCGTGCCTATCATGTCGAAAAATATGTTTACCGCGATTATGACAAACAGCAGTACAAAAGCGAAAAACAGCGTCAGCGACTGCATGAGTACGGACGTTATAAAGCTGAAGAACACCGAAAGCACGAATGACAGTATAAGCACCGTCACCGTCCATTTATGCGACACGGCCACGTTTATTTTCGGCTGCGGCACGGTGTATTTTTTCCGTTTCGGTATGTCGGACTTGTCCAATTTGTTTTCTCTCCTTTATATTAAAGCCGCACCCTGCGGCATCGGTAACATAATAAAAATAGGGTAGTGAACGGAGTAAAGTTTGCGGCTTAGGTCCGGCAGGTTTTCCCGTCGGTCAACTCCCTCGTCGCCGTGGAAGCGGTTTCCCATTAAAGACCGACACCTATACGCCTTTCGGCGTACCGAGTAGCCGGATCGCCACTGAGTCCGCACTGCAATCCTCCGTTCACCCTTTTACGACAGCCTAGAGGTTTTCCCATACAGCCAGAGCCTTCCGTATCCTCTTTTGCAGAACATGGTTTCAGCGCGCGATTCCCCTTGTGCCCGATTGGCGCCATAATAGGCGAAAGGTTCTGTTCGCGCATCCGCCACGTCCACTCAAGGCTGGCTACGCTGCCCACAGCCCTTGCGCGGTCTCCTTATGGGAGATACGCGCTACTAACCGCAAAACAGGTTTTCCCCTGAGCCGTAACAGCTTACTCCCTTAGGGGGAATGGGCTGCCACAGTCACAGGCCTCCACGGAAAAGGGGGAGTGGTTACTATGCCGTTAGCAACCGCCCCTAAACCTTAACTCCCAGCATCCGCCCCGAACTGGGCGTTCAAAGCAAAACACCAGAAACTTCATCGATGTGCCATTTGGCGGATTTTTAGGCCCGCTTTCCGAAAAGCCGTACTGACTAGGATACTGCACCGCTATTACAATTAATTATCTTATCATACTTAAAGCAAAAAGTCAAATATACGCGCAAAAATAAAGAAGCGCGCGCCGTAATTTTCATTGACATTGACCGCCAAATATGATTTAATATTATTATATAACGCAACAAGGTTCATAAAGGAGAAGGAATATGCTGGACAAATTGGCTGCGCTGGAGGAGAGGTTCGAGCTTATCGCGGGTAAAATCAGCGACCCCGAGGTAATAGCGGATCAGGAGGCGTGGAGAAAATACTGCAAGGAACATTCGGATTTGTCGCCGATCGTGGAAAAATACAGGGAGCTTAAAGCGGCTCAAAAGACCGTCGAGGACGATAGGGAAATGCTTCAAAGTCCGCAGGACAAAGAATTTGAAGAAATGATACGCGACGAAATGACCGAGGCGCAGTCGGCGATAGAGCGCGTTACGGACGAGCTTAAAATACTGCTTCTGCCGAAGGATCCGAACGACGACAAAAACGTCATAATGGAGATACGCGGCGGCACGGGCGGCGAAGAAGCGGCTCTTTTCGCCGCAGACCTAATGAGAATGTACACGATGTACGCCGAAACGCAGCGGTGGAAGATAGACGTATTAAACTCAAATCCCACTGACATAGGCGGCTACAAGGAAATCTGCTTTTCGGTCGAGGGGCAGGGCGCGTACAGCCGGTTGAAGTTTGAGAGCGGCGTTCACCGCGTACAGCGCGTACCCGAAACGGAGTCGGGCGGACGCATACACACGTCGGCGGTGACCGTGGCGGTGCTGCCGGAGGCGGAGGAGGTCGAAGTCGAGATAAACCAGAACGACCTTCGCATAGACGTGTTCCGCGCGGGCGGCCCCGGAGGTCAGTGCGTAAACACGACCGACTCAGCCGTGCGCATAACACATATACCGACAGGCATCGTCGTGTCATGTCAGGACGAGAAGTCGCAGCACAAGAACAAGGACAAGGCTATGAAAATTCTGCGTTCGCGCATATACGAGATTATGGAGCAGCAGCGTCACAAGGAAATTGCGGACGAGAGAAAGTCGCAGGTCGGCTCGGGCGACAGAAGCGAGAGAATACGCACGTACAACTATCCGCAGAGCCGCGTCACCGACCACAGAATAAACCTCACATTGTACAAGCTCGAACAGGTCTTAAACGGCTCGCTCGACGAAATAATAGACGCGCTTGTGACAGCCGACCAAGCGGCGAAGCTCGCGAACGCGGAATAAACGTATACGTAAATCAGGGGAAGGGGAATGAAGATGCAGAAGTTTGACAATCTCAAAGGTAAAACCGTGGTTATAACGGGCGGCAGCGGCGTGCTGTGCAGCGCGTTTGCGTACGCTTATGCCAAACAGGGTATGAATGTCGCCGTTCTGGGGCGCACCATGTCAAAGCTCGAACCGGTGGCTGAAAAAATAACCGCGCTCGGCGGTAAAGGTCTCGCCGTATCGTGTGACGTCGTTGACGAGGAAAGCGTCAAAAAGGCGAAAAAGGCGGTAAACGACGTATTCGGCAAGGTCGATATTCTTGTGAACGGCGCCGGCGGCAACCACCCCCGCGGCAACACAGACAAGGAGCATTACGAGGACGGCGACATGGAAAATCCGAATGTCGTGTCGTTCTTCGATATTCCTAAGGAAAACTTTAATTTTGTGTTCGACCTGAACCTCGTCGGCACAATTATACCGTCGCAGGTATTCATTCCCGATATGCTCGGCAGGGAAGGGACGTGTGTTATAAACGTCGCGTCAATGGGCTCGTACCACCCGCTTACGAAGGTGAGCGCGTACAGCGCGGCAAAGGCGGCTGTCGTAAATCTGACGGAGTGGCTCGCAGTGCATTTTGCGCCGCAGAAGGTACGCGTAAATGCCATTGCGCCCGGCTGGTTTTTGACGACGCAGAATAAGACTTTACTTACAAATGAGGACGGCTCGCTAACGGAGCGCAGCAAAAAAGTGATCGCGCACACGCCTATGGATCGTTTCGGCGTTCCCGAGGATTTGCTCGGCACAATGCTGTTCCTCGCGGACAGCAGCCTGTCGGGATTTGTGACGGGTACGGTCATACCCGTTGACGGCGGACTTCACGCGTACCTCGGAGTGTAAAACGGGGACACTAAAATAGGGGACACTAAAATTTTAGTGTCCCCTTTTGAATTATCAGTATACGACCACCGGATCGCCGGGCGAAACGTTATTAAAGAGTGTCTGTGCGACATTGTAGGGAAGGTTCACGCAGCCGTGCGAGCCGCCGCCGCGGTATATGCTGCCGCCGAACGAGCCGCGCCATGTCGCGTCGTGCAGTCCTATACCGCCGTTGAACGGCATCCAGAACGACACGGGCGTCTCGTAATCCTCGCCCTTCAAGGTGACGTTTTTATCGGTGTACGCTATGCGGTACACACCCGTCGGAGTGGCATTGCCCTTGTTCGGATTACCCGTCACAACATCGCTCGACACAACGAGAGAACCATCTTTATAGTACCACATATGCTGCGCGCCCAAATTTATTTCGACGTATGTGCTGCCTATATCGTTCGCGCCGTGCACACGCGCCTGCTGCTTGTAAACAGGCTCACGCTCAACCGTTTCTCCGCCACGTATAATGTCGAGCAGAGCCGCCGTTTCGCTTGCGTTGTTTACGCACCAGCCGTAATTTCCGCCGGAAACGGTAACGTCGCTGCCGCTGCTCGTACGGAACGTGCGCGCGCTGCCGATTGAGTCATAGCCTTGCGCAAGAGTGTCAATGTACGCCCTCGCTTTTTCCTCGTCTATACGTATTATATAGTCGTCCGACACGGTGAGCCATTCGTTTATCGTCGAACCGTCGAGAATTGTGGAGCTGTCGCCGTTAAGATACGTAACCTTTGTGCCGGCATATTTATTGAGCATATTCAGCACACCTTTTATTGTGTCCTCCTCCGCAAGACCGGTATAGCAATTCTCTTTTTCGAGCGACATTCCCTTGTAAAGACCGTAAATTTTCGGCTTCACCTTTTCATACAGCGAATTGAGACTGACTATTTCGGTGTTGTCGTTGTCGCTTATAACGTACGTGCCGTCGGCGTAGTAAATGTTCTGCGCCTGTCCTGCTATATTTTCACGCGTCTTTGCCATAAAATCCATTTGGGTCAGACGGTTGTAGAGCGCGTCCTCGTCATATGTCACTTCGGTTTTGAGTGGAAGCACGTTCGCCTTAAATGAAACAGGCCACGCGAAAGGATTCTGCTGCGCGAGCATTTCCCTGAGACCCTCGGCTGTTCCGTGTGTAAGGTGGATTTCATCGGCGGTTATGGTTTCCTGCTTGTCGTCTTTTTCAAAAAACGTGAACGTGTAATTATCCAAATCGTTTCCGACGGATTCCTCAGCCTTGGCGACCGTCATATTGGAAATATCCGTGCCGCCGACGTTTGTGCCGATAAAGAAGTGAGACGAGTAGAACGCCGCGCCTCCGAAATACAAAGCCGCCAGGAATCCCGCCGCGCACGCCGAGATTATAATCGCTTTCTTTTTGCTCTTTTTCTTGCCGGAATTTTCGCCGCCCGATTCTTCCTTATTTTCTTCGGGAATGTTTTCCGCTTCCGTGCCGCTGTCGGTCGGCGTGCTTTTCTCCGCCGCGTCCGATTCACCGTCGTCGGTTGGCGCAGTTTCCTCCGCCGCGTCGGTTTCGCTGTTGTCGGTCGGCGCGCTTTCCTCCGCAGCTTCCGCGGCGTCATTCTCCGCTTCCGCGGCGGGTTCGCTGTCCTCCGCGCCGTTTTCTGTATTTATATCCGGTACTTCTTCCGGAATTTCTCCCATGTTTTCCGTTTCGTTGCCTTCCATCACATATTCCCCCAAAATTATTCTCTTATTTGTCCACTGCCGTAAATTATATATTTTATACTTGTGAGAGCTTCAAGCCCCATCGGACCTCTCGCGTGCATTTTCTGCGTGCTTATACCTATCTCCGCGCCGAAGCCGAACTCGAACCCGTCTGTAAAGCGCGTCGAAGCGTTCACGTACACAGCTGCCGCGTCAACCTCGTTCAAGAATTTCCGCGCCGCCGCGTAGTCGTTCGTCACAATCGCCTCGGAATGTTTCGTGTTGTACTTGTTTATATGCGCTATCGCCTCGTCAACGCCGTCAACGACCTTAACAGCGATTATATAATCGTTGTATTCGGTATAATAATCCTCGTCGTCCGCGTCGAGAACATCCGCGTAAATATTCTTTGCGTTTTTGTCGGCTCTTATTTCGACATTTTTTTCTTTCAGCGCGTCAAAAATTATCGGAATGAATTTGTCCGCAATTTTTTTGTCAACGAGCAGCGTTTCGGCTGCGTTGCAGACCGACGGACGCTGAACCTTCGCGTTCATGACGATTTTTTCCGCCATGTCGAGGTCAGCGGAGCCGTCAACGTACACGTGGCAGTTACCCGCCGCCGTTTCGACGACCGGCACGGTCGCGTTATCAACGACCGATTTGATCAGCCCCTTGCCGCCGCGCGGTATGAGCATATCGACATAGCCGTTCATTTTCATAAGCTCCGCTGCCGTTTCGCGCGACGTATCCTCGATTATGTTAAGGCTGCCTTCGGGAAGTCCCGCGCCGTACGCCGCGTCCTGCATTACGCGCATGAGCGCTTTGTTCGAGTTGATCGCTTCGCTTCCGCCGCGAAGTATACAGGCGTTCGACGTTTTAAGACACAGCGCCGCCGCGTCGACAGTGACGTTCGGACGCGCCTCGTATATGATTGCGATAACTCCCATCGGGACGCGCTTTTGACCTATCTCCAGACCGTTCGGACGCTTCCACATCTTCACGACCTCGCCTATGGGGTCTGCGAGCGCTTTTACCTGCCTTACGCCCTCGGCGATACCGTCTATGCGTTCCTTTGTGAGCGTGAGACGGTCAATCATTGCTTCACGCGTGCCTTTTTCGCGCGCGTTTTTAATATCCTCCGCGTTAGCCGCGATAATCTCGTCGGCGCGGCTTACGAGCGCGGACGCTATCGCTTCGAGCGCGTTGTCCTTCGTGACGGTCGAAACACCCGCCATTTTGAACGACGCATCCTTTGCCAGCGTGCATTTTTCAAGAAGCTCCGTCATTCCTCATACCTCTTTTCAAAATTTTTGGACACGAAAAGCGTTCCGACGTTTTTACCGTCCAATATGTCATATATTCCGTCAATGTTGCTGCTGTTCGCTATAATCATGTGTATACCGGCGTTCGTAGCTTTTTCGGCGGCTTCGAGTTTTGTCACCATACCGCCCGTGCCGCGGCTTGTACCGGCGCCGCCCGCCATGCCCTTTACCGACTCAATGTCGTAGACAACGGATAAAAGGTTCGCGTTTTTGTTCATGTGCGGATCGTCGTCGTAAAGACCGTCGATGTCGGAAAAGAGTATCAGCAAATCCGCGTCGACCATGTCGGCAACGACGGCTGAAAGTGTGTCGTTGTCGCCTATTTCAATCTCGTCGTAGCTTACAGTGTCGTTTTCGTTTATTACGGGTATTATGCCCATTTCGAGCAGCGTGTTAATCGTGTTCTGAATATTTCTCTTACGCTTCGGCACGGCTATGTCCTCGCGCGTCAAAAGCACCTGCGCGACGGTGTTGTTGTAGTCGCCGAACATCTTGTCGTACAAAAACATCAGCTCGCACTGACCGACCGCGGCGACCGCCTGCTTGCCCTTTGTGTCGTGCGGACGCTCGCTGAGGCGGAGCTTACCCATTGCCACGCCTATTGCGCCAGACGAAACAAGTATAATTTCCCTGCCCTGATTTTTAAGGTCGGACAGAACCATTGCGAGACGGTCGGCAAACTTGAGATTTACCGCGCCCCGGCTGTATGTGAGCGACGACGTGCCGACTTTTACCACAATTCTGTGCGCCGACGCGACGTCCTTTAAAATATCTTCCATAATTGTCTCCTTTGGGGGTATAATTAATAAAATTATACAACCGCGGAAATGATTTGTAAAGTGCAAAAAAGTGACAATTTTATAATATATCCGAAAATATTACAAATATGCCGTTTTTGTTTGGTGTATACGCGCAATTTTAAAAATAATTGCTTTTACTGTTGCAAAACGCGTAAAAGTGTTGTATAATATATCCACAATCGAACATCAGAGTAGGCGTATGCGCGTAAAGTGCGGAACGAACGGGGAGTTGTCGTTCCGACGAAAAGCCCTCCGCTTAGGCGGGGCTTGCGGTGCGTATGCCGCATCCCGCTGAAAAAACAGGACATCTCTTTTTTTGGCAATGTTTGGTTGCCGAAATTTTTATAAAGAGGTGTTTTTATTATGCGTAAAACGCTTGAAAACTTCAAACAATCGGCGCGCAATCTCACAAATACGCGTCATCTCGCACTTGCCGGTATGCTGCTCGCGATGCACGCGGTACTCGGCATCATCAAAATTCCGCTACTCACGCCCGACAACCGCGTAACGTTCACGTTCGCGGCTACGGCTGCGGCGGGTATAACGCTGGGACCCGTTCCCGCAATGCTTGTCGGCGGACTGGGCGACATACTGGGTTACTTCCTGAATCCCGGCGGCGGCGCGTACTTTTTCGGCTTCACTGTATCGGCGGCGCTCGGCGGACTTGTGCACGGTGTTCTGCTGTACAAAGCCGAGCCGAAATATGCGTTTCTGCGCGTCATAATCGCGGAGATTATTATAACTTTATTCATAAATATAATACTCAATACCTGCTGGCTGTCGATTTTGTACGCGAAAGCGTTCGCGATTTTCTCCGCCGCACGTATCATTAAGAATTTCGTCGCGTTTCCGATACACGTACTGATAGTGTTCGCGCTTTACGAGTTTATATATCGCACAAATTTATCAAAAAAATTGTAACATAAGCGTAAAATTTTGTCGATTTTCCGATAAAATAATTTTCACTTGTCACTTGCAAAAATATACCGTATATGGTATATTTAACTTGTAAAGTGTGCCACATATGCGAGTGACAAAAAGGAGAATCACAATGACAAACAACTTTATAAGCGACGAAGCCGCTCCCGTTGTGGGAAAGCTGAGTGTAATCGGCATGAAGGGCTGCGAGGAAATTACATCAAAGATTGACTACTACTTAAAGAACTTCCGCTCCGACGAAAACGAAGAAACCTACGTGACACATGTGGACTGCCCGCGTTTCGGAACGGGCGAGGCAAAATGCGTGCTTGACGAAACGGTAAGAGGACATGACGTGTACATTATCTGCGACGTGTTCAATTACGGCGTTACGTACAAGATGTACGGCATTGAAAACCATATGAGTCCTGACGACCATTATCAGGACTTAAAGCGTATCATAGCCGCCATGGGCGGTAAGGCGAGACGCGTAACGGTCATAATGACCATGCTCTACGAGGGCAGACAGCACAGAAGAAAGGGCAGAGAGTCGCTCGACGCGGCAATCATGCTCCACGAGCTTGTGAACATGGGCGTAAGCAACATAATAACATTTGACGCGCACGATCCGAGAATTTCAAACTCAATCCCGCTTGCGGGCTTTGACGACGTACAGGCGACGTACCAGATGATAAAGACGCTTACGAGAAACGTTCCCGACATATCGCTCAACAAGTTCGACACAATCGTTATTTCACCCGACGAGGGCGGCATGCAGAGATGTATGTACTATTCGTCGGTACTGAAGCTCGACCTCGGTATGTTCTACAAGCGCCGCGATTATTCGCGCGTCGTAAACGGCAAGAACCCGATCGAGGCGCACGAGTACCTCGGACGCGAGGTTACGGGCAAGGACGTTATAATCGTTGACGATATGATTTCGTCGGGCGAAAGCGTTATAGACGTCGGAAGGAAATTAAAGGCGGACGGCGCGAAGAGAATCTTTGTGTTCTCGACGTTCGGACTGTTCGTAAACGGTCTTGAGGGTATTGACCGCGCCTATGAGGAGGGCGTAATAGACAAGATATTCACGACTAACCTCATATACAGAAATCCCGATCTTGCGTCGCGCGAATGGTACTGCGAGGTTGACATGTCGAAATATATGTCGCTCCTCATAGACACGCTGAACCACGACGAGACTATTTCAAAGCTGCTCGATCCCGTCAACAAGATTAACGCGCTCGTCGAGAAATTTAACAATAAGTAATGTAAGACCATAGGAGAAAGAAAATGCAGTGTGTACTGTTGGCGGCGGGCTACGCCACAAGACTGCGCCCGCTTACGGATAATATGCCGAAGGCTCTTTTGCGGCTCGGCGACAAGACAATCCTTGAAATGGTGACGGATAAGATCGACGAGGTGGGCGAGGCAGAGAACATTTACATTGTCACGAACGAAAAATTCCACACGCAGTTCGAGGAGTGGGCGAAAACCGAGTACAAGGGCGGCAAAACGGTGAAGGTTTTAAACGACCATACCACCTCGAACGAGAACCGTCTCGGCGCGATAGGCGATTTGAAGTACGTCATAGACAACGAGAATATCGATGATGAAATTCTCGTTATGGCGAGCGATAACATATTCGATTTTCCGCTTACCGACTTTACCGCGAAATACCGTGAAACGGGCTGCGACATGATTTGCGCCCACACGATTGAGAACAAGAACGACCTTCATTCAATGGGTGTTGTGGAGCTTGACGGAAACGGTAAGGTTTTAAGCTTTGAGGAAAAGCCCGAAAACCCGAAATCGGATTTGGGAGTGCCGCCGTTTTATCTGTACAAGAGGGACACGCTGCCGCTTATCGACCAATACCTTGCCGAGGGCAACAATCCCGACGCGCCCGGTCATTTTATACCGTGGCTTATCGGCCGGCGCGACGTGTACGCGTACGTGTTCGACGCGGTGAGAATAGACATCGGCACGCCCGAAAGCTATTACGACGCGTGCGACAGACTCAAAAAAGGAATACTGTTCAGAAAATAATCAATTTAAAACTAAAAAATCAAATGAGGACGGCAGAAGTTTATTCTGCCGTCTTTGAGGTATTAAAGATGAATACGACAGAACATACGATTTCGAAAAATTCAATATGGCTCACCGCGACGCCCGCGCCGTTCGCGCAGACGCTGCCGTTTTATCTGACGGAAGCGGGGTCGTTCGAGGCAAGCGAAAACTACGCCGTAAGCCGTGACGGCGGAGGCGGCTTTCTGCTGTTTTACACACTTAAGGGCTGCGGTTCTCTGGAACAGGACGGACACTCGGTCAGCCTGCCCGAAAACAGCGCCGTTATTCTGGACTGCTCAATGCCGTATTATTATCACGCGTCCGGCGGCGGCTGGGATTTTATATGGTTTTATATAAACGGGAGCGGCATGCGCGCAATGTTTGACATAATTTATCCGGACGGCATTTTCGCCGCCGACATGAAGGACGATACGGGACTGCGCGGCGTTTTTTCGGAAATAAGCGTTCTTATGCGCGGCAACGACGCGAAAAGTCTTGCGGAAATGTCGGCGTGTCTGCACAGAACGGTAAATTCTGTGCTGTACGCCGCGCTCGACAAGGAAAAGAGCGCACGCCCCGCCAATGCTTCCGACGACATTCGGAAAGTTGTTCAATATATACAGGCGTGTTACGGCGAGCCGATGACGCTTGACGATATGGTCGCGCGCGCACACATGTCAAAATACCATTTTATACGGCTGTTCAAGCGTGTTATAGGCGTGACGCCGTACCGGTATCTTACCGCGCACCGCATAAACGCGGCGAAAACGCTTTTGCGAACAACCGATATGCAGGTTGGGGAGATAGCCGAAAAATGCGGTTTTTCCGACACAAGTAATTTTGTGGTGCAGTTTAAAAAACACGCCGGTCAGAAACCTCTCGAATACCGCAAAGATTTTTCACAATAAAAAAACCACTGTCCGTTTTTTCACCCACCGAATGTGATATTATAATCGCATAAAGGGAAAAATTACATTCAGAGATAATATTTGGGTGTAGATTTAACGGACGAACAGGCGGCGCGGTAATGTTGCTTTTATGAAAATTCCGTGATATACTGAAAAAAGGACAAAAACGGGAGGCGGAAACAATGAAGCAGCCAAACCAGAGGCTAAAGCTTTTATACCTGATGCGGATATTGCTGGAGCAGACGGACGAGGAACATACAATAACCGTTCCGCAGATGATTGCCGAGCTTGCGAAGCTCGGAATATCCGCCGAGCGCAAGAGCATTTATGACGATTTGGAGTATCTGCGGCTTTTCGGGCTTGACATCTGCTCGCGCAAATCGAGAACGACGGACTACTTCGTGGCGAGCCGCGACTTTGAACTGCCCGAACTGAAGCTGCTCGTTGACAGCGTTCAGTCGTCAAAGTTTATCACGCACAAAAAGAGTATGGAGCTTATAAGCAAAATCGAAACACTGACGAGCCGGCACAACGCGAAACAGCTTCAGCGCCAGGTTTTCGTCACGAACAGAGTAAAGACGTTCAACGAGAAGATTTACTATAACGTTGACAAAATCCATGAGGCTATCGCGGCGAACAAACAGATTACGTTTAAATATTTCGACATCGACGTTGACAAAAAGCGCGTGTACCGCAAAGACGGCGGACTGTACACGGAGTCGCCTGTGTCGCTGACGTGGGACGACGAGAACTACTACCTGATTACATACAAGAAAAAGTACGATAAATACGTCCACTACCGCGTTGACAAAATGGAGAAAATCGAGCTTACGGACGATGACAGGGAATTGCCCGAAAAAGCTTTTGATTTATCGGAATATGCTAAATCCATGTTCCGGATGTTTAACGGCGAAGAAACCAAGGTTTCCGTCAGATTTGCGAATGAGCTTGTCGGAGCGGTGTACGACCGATTCGGAATGAACGTCCCGATAATAAAAAGCGGCAAAGACTGTTTTATATGCCGCGTCAATGTGGCGGTAAGCCCGCATTTTCTCGCGTGGATAGCGGCGTTCGGCGATAAGGCTTGTATAATCGAGCCTGACTTCGTCGCGCGGCAGATGTGTGAAATGCTCGATAAGGCGAGAGCAAATTATGAAAATTAACAGAAAACAGCCGGTAATCGTTTAATTATCGGCTTTTTTTATTCCGACCGCACACAGTCGCGCGGCAAAATATATTCGCATTTCGCCTTGACGTTACCGGCGTATGCGTATATAATGATTTCATCAAATGAAAAAGGAGCGGCGCGCATGGCGGAAAAGATACTTATAATAGACGACGAAAAGGAAATAGCGGATTTAATAGAGCTTTATCTGAAAAACGAAAATTACGAGGTGTTTAAGTTTTACTCCGCACTCAGCGCTCTTGACAGCATTAGTGCCACCGAGTTCGACCTCGCCGTTCTCGATATAATGCTGCCGGATATAAACGGGTTTACCTTGTGCCAGAAAATCCGCGAGAAATATAACTATCCAATCATCATGCTCACCGCGAAAAACGAGGAAACCGACAAGATTACGGGCTTGACGCTCGGCGCGGACGACTATATCACAAAACCGTTTAAGCCGCTCGAACTGGTCGCAAGAATAAAGGCGCAGCTTCGGCGGTACAAAAAATACAACACCGCCGTTTCAAATAACGATGATGAGGCTGTCCTTACACATTCGGGTTTAACGATGAACGTAAAAACGCACGAGTGCCGCTTAAACGAAAAACCGCTCGCATTAACGCCGACGGAATTTTCGATACTTCAAATCCTTTTGGAAAACAAGGGCAGCGCGGTAAGCTCGGAGGAACTGTTCCACAGAATATGGCAGGACGAATATTACAGCAAGAGCAACAACACAATCACCGTTCACATCCGCCATTTGCGTGAAAAAATGGGCGGCGCGCAAATTATAAAAACCATATGGGGAGTGGGGTATAAAATTGAAAAATAATGACAAATCCGAATACTCACGCTTGAAATCGAAAATTTACGCGCGGTTTTTCATTCTTGCCGCCGCCGCGATAGCGATTGTTTTCGCATTGTACGAGCTTTTGTGGAAAAACCGAGGCTGGGATTTTACGCTGCGCGTTTTGCTGCGGCTCGGCATGGAGCGCAATACGGCGGAAAATATTTATCAGTATTATTTCCGCAATTTTACGGAGATTGTATGGATCGTCGCGGTCGCGGTAATATTTCTTGTAATGCTGCGTTTTTTCCTTAACTGGTTCACGAAATATTTTACCTCGATAAATCAAGGCATAGACGAGCTTTTGACGGAGGACGACAACAAAATCCTCCTGCCGCCGGAAATGTCGGCGACCGAGAATACATTAAACACCGTAAAGCGCACATTGCGTCAAAGAAAACGCGCGGCGGACGAGGCGGAGCAGCGGAAAAACGATTTAATCACGTACCTTGCTCACGACATTCACACGCCGCTGACATCCGTCATAGGCTATATCAGCCTTTTAAGGGAGTCGCCCGACATGCCGAAGGACAAGGCGGACGCGTACCTCGACATAACGCTCGACAAGTCGCTGCAGCTTGAAAAGCTGATAAATGAGTTTTTTGAGATAACGAAATACAATCTGCAGGAGATAACATTGGACAAGCGCGACACCGATATTTATTATATGCTCTTGCAATTAACGGACGAGTTTTATCCCGTTCTGAAACAGCATGGCAACAGTATTGAGCTTAACGCCGACGAAAATTTATCGGGATTTGTTGACGCTGAAAAGCTCGCGCGTGTATTCGGTAACATTCTGCGCAACGCCGTATCGTACAGCTGTCCCGACACAGCAATCACGATTAAAGCCGCAAAGGACGGTGGAGATATTGTAATTTCGGTGAGCAGCAAAGGCAAAACAATTCCGAAGGAAAAGCTCCGGTCGGTATTTGAAAAGTTTTTCAGAGCCGACGACGCGCGCGCGACCAACACCGGCGGCGCGGGACTCGGTCTTGCCATAGCGAAGGAAATTGTAACGCTCCACGGCGGCGAAATTACAGCCGAGAGCGAAAACGAAATCACGACGTTTACCGTCCGCATACCCGCCTGATGAAAATCTTAATATTTTCTTAGGAAATTCTCAATTTAATATTAAAGTATAGAAGGTCTTTATTCTTTATAATCAGGATAAAGACTTTTTTATTTGGGGGCGGATATTATGAAACATAAACACAAACTCGGCTGCGCGGGCGCGGCTGTAATCATTGTATGCCTTGCGGTCATGGTAACTCTTACGGTGATGAAACTGATTGACATAGGCGCGTTCGGACGTATGAAAACGGAAATATCACTGCTCACCGACCCTATAGACAAGGACGCCGTTTCGTCGGAGGACGACGACTGGCAGCTGATGCTGATAAACGCCGACAATCCTTTACCCGACAATTTCAGCGTCACGCTAACGCCGCTCGCGAACGGTCACAAAATTGACAGCCGCGTTTATCCGCATTTACAGCAAATGTTCGACGATGCGAGAAAACAGGGAATTTTTCCGACTATATCCTCATCGTACAGAACGGCAAAGGAGCAGCAAGCGGAACTCGATCAGAAAAAAGAGGAATTTATACGTCAGGGTTACGCGCCCGACGACGCGCTCGAAGCCGCGAAAACATGGGCGGCTCTCCCCGGCACAAGCGAGCATCAGGCGGGACTTGCGGTCGATATTACGAGTGCCGACGCGTCGGTTCAATCGCCTGACATTGTGTGGAACTGGCTGAAAATCAATGCGCACAAGTACGGATTTATCCGCCGTTATCCGCCCGATAAGGTCGGCATAACGGGGATAAGCAACGAGCCGTGGCATTTCAGATACGTCGGACAAGCCGCAGCGGAGGAAATATATAAGCACGGGCTGTGTCTTGAAGAGTATTTGGAGATTCTACATAAAGAAAATTAAGCTTGAAGCGGGTTTTCTCGGCGGACAATGCGGAACCGCAAAAAATATCCCCCGACTTTTGTCGGAGGATATTCATCATAATTTCAGTCTTATATTCGGCGCGAATTAATCGTTTTCGGCTTCCCATTTGATAATCGAGCCGTCAGCCGCGTTTATTTCCGCGCTGTACTCTTTTCTGCCCTGTCTGAACTCGACCTCGTACTGCTTTGCGCCGTGTTCCATATCGGTTTCAACCTTCATGCCTGTGACGTCCGCCTCATTAAGCCCCGCCTTCTGCAGCGCGATTGCTTTCGCCTGATCTGCCGTTATCTCACCGGACGGTGCAGGTTCGGTTTTGCCGCTGTTGCTCGTTCCGCCGCCGCTGCCGCCGACAATATACTTCTCGTCAATATCCCAGTCGACCAGCACACCGTCGCTTGCTCTGATTTCCGCGCTGTACTCGATGTTTTTACTGTCAGGTCTCAAATCGACAAATTCAATATCATACTTGCGTATACCGTCGTCCATCTCCAGACGAGCCTTTGTCAGAGTAACGTCGGCTTCCGTAACGCCCGCCTTTTCAAACGCGATTGACTTCGCCTTATCGAGCGTTATCTCGTCGGCTGTCGGTGTAAGCCCCGGATTGAGCTGTCCGTTGCCGTTGTTACCGTTACCGTTATTGCCGTTTTTATCTTTGTTGCTGTTATTGCCGTTATTGCCGTTTTCGGGAACAATAACGTCGGCGTCGGTAACTGTTGAGCCTTCGTCCTTAAGCTCGATCAGCTTGTCGGCTTCATACCAGTAAACCGTTTTGCCCATAATATTGCCTATCGCGCGAAGTGGCAGATACGTCGTACCCTCGTACAGAATGGGGTAAACGGTTTTGCCGTCGGCGCTTTGGAACGTCTTTACTTCGCCGTCGATTTTAACGGTAAAATCCTGACGCACCTCGGCTTGGATTTTTTCAACAACCTCGTCCGCGCACGCGCCTATGGCTATGCCTGTGGCGCATACTATGCAGGCTGTCAGCAGAGTCACATTTTTTTTCATAGTCAATTTTCTCCTTTCATATAAATAAAAAACGCTCCGAATGTTGCGTTGCCGCAGCAAATCCGGAGCGCTAATGTCAATTTGATTTAGTCGATGGATTCAATTACGGCAAACTTACCGTCCTTTCTTTCGTAAACGATATTCATTTCGTCGGTCTCTTGATTTTTAAATACGAAGAAGCTGTGTCCGAGAAGCTTCATCTGTAAAATCGCTTCTTCAACGCTCATGGGCTTAACGATAAAGCGCTTTGTCTTGACAATCTCAAATTCGCCCGCTTCCTCGCCGTCAACGTACGTGCCTCCGGTGATAAGCTGATTGTCGGTGACAGCCTCTCTCTTAATCTTCTTTTCGAGACGCGTCTTGTTCTTTCTTATTTGTCTTTCAATAACGTCCACGATGCCGTCAATCGCGGCGAGTATTTCTTTGTCGGATTTCTCCGCTCTGTAAATCATGCCGCCTGCGTAAATGGTGGCTTCAATGTAATCGTTCTCTTTGATTGTACCGATTACGACTCTCGCCTTTGTTTCATCTTTAAAAAACTTGTCGAGCTTCGATAGCTTTTTCTCGACGTAATCCTTGATTTTGTCAGTGACATCGTAGCGCCTGCCGATAATTTCAAATTTCATGACTGTTCACTCCTTATGTGTCTTTACGGAGATTTTCCCCGTTACTTTATACTTACCCGCTGTTTTATGAGTTTAAACAATTATTTGTAAATTTTTATCAAATATCGGTTTGAATGGCGGCGGTTTTTGTGTGAAATATACCGTCATAAAAAAGGCGAAAAAAGTCGAATTGACGTTATTGACGAACAGGTAAAAAGATGATAGAATAGATAAAACACACGAAAAACGGAGGGCATCACAATGCGTAATGAAACGGTAATCGTACTCGATTTCGGCGGTCAGTACAATCAGCTTATAGCGCGCAGAGTGCGCGAATGTAACGTTTACTGCGAGATTATGCCGTACAGTACGGACATTGAAAAAATAAAAGAAAAAAATCCGTCGGGAATTATTTTCACCGGCGGTCCGAACAGCGTATATGAGGAGGACGCTCCGAAGTGCAGCGATGAGGTGTTCAGGCTCGGCATCCCGATTTTGGGAATATGCTACGGCAATCAGCTTATGGCGCAGGCGCTGGGCGGCACGGTTGAAACGGCGGACAAGCGCGAGTACGGCAAGACCGAGATAAAGCTCGGTAAGAGCAAGCTTTTTGAGGACATTGAGGAAAATACCGTCTGCTGGATGAGCCACACCGATTTTGTGTCGAAGGTTCCCGACGGCTTCAAAATAACTGCGGCAACCGCGAGCTGTCCCGCGGCGGCATACGAGAACGAGGAAAAGAAGCTCTACGCGGTGCAGTTCCATCCCGAGGTAAACCACACCGTAAGAGGAAAGGAAATGCTCAGGAACTTCCTTTATAAAGTATGCGGCTGCAAAGGTGACTGGGTAATGAGCGATTTCGCGAAACGCTCGATTGAGGCGCTGCGCGAAAAAATCGGCGGCGGCAAGGTGCTTTGCGCGCTGTCGGGCGGCGTTGATTCGTCCGTGGCGGCGGTAATGCTGCATAAGGCGGTAGGCAAGCAGCTTACGTGCGTGTTTGTTGACAACGGTTTGCTTCGTAAAAATGAGGGCGACGAGGTTGAAAGCTTGTTCCGCAAACAGTTTGACATTAATCTCGTTCGCGCGAACGCGCAGGACAGATTTCTCGGAAGGCTTGCCGGCGTAACCGACCCTGAAAAAAAGCGCAAAATAATCGGCGATGAATTTATCCGCGTTTTTGAGGATGAAGCGAAAAAAATAGGCGCGGTGGATTATCTTGTGCAGGGTACGATTTACCCCGACGTAATTGAGTCCGGCGTGGGCAAAGCCGCGAAAATAAAGAGCCACCACAATGTGGGCGGTCTGCCGGAGCATGTGGATTTTAAAGAGATAATCGAGCCGCTGCGCGACCTGTTCAAGGACGAGGTAAGGCAGCTTGGAATAGAGCTCGGTCTGCCGGAAAAATTCGTATGGCGCCAGCCGTTCCCCGGACCGGGTCTGGCGGTAAGAGTAATCGGCGAAATCACCGAGGACAAGCTTGCGATACTGCGTGACGCGGACGCGATATTCCGCGAGGAGGTCGCGAACGCCGGTCTGGCGAAGGATATACATCAGTATTTCGCGGTGATTACCGATATGCGCAGCGTCGGCGTAATGGGCGACGGACGTACATACGATTATACGATAGCTCTCCGCGCCGTAACAACGACCGACTTCATGACCGCTGATTGGGCAAGAATCCCGTACGACGTACTCGAAAAAGCGTCCAACCGTATCGTGAACGAGGTCAAACACGTCAACCGCCTCGTCTACGATATTACATCAAAGCCACCCGCGACAATTGAGTGGGAATAAGTTGAGAAGTCGTAAAAACCCAGTATTTATGCGGGTTTGCAGACTTTCGAGAGGTCTTTTGA
>CANQQS010000004.1 GCA_947626045.1 uncultured Clostridia bacterium
CGTACCGTTCGCGTTCCTCACGGGCGGCTTCTTCTCGGGACTTTCCGGCTTTATCGGCATGAAGATAGCCACTTACGCGAACTCGAGAACAGCGGAGGGCGCGAGACAGGGACTCAACAAGGGTCTTAAAATAGCGTTCTCGTCGGGAACGGTTATGGGTCTTACGGTTGTGGGACTCGGACTTCTCGACATAAGCGTATGGTTCATTCTATTGAAATTCGTGTTCAGACTGCCGAGTGAAACCGATATTATGTCGGCGATGCTCACATTCGGTATGGGCGCAAGCTCGATGGCTCTGTTCGCTCGTGTGGGCGGCGGTATATTCACGAAGGCTGCCGACGTGGGCGCAGACCTCGTAGGTAAGGTTGAGGCGGGCATACCCGAGGACGACCCGAGAAACCCCGCTTGTATCGCCGATAACGTTGGCGATAACGTTGGCGACGTTGCAGGTATGGGCGCTGACCTTTACGAGTCGTACGTAGGTTCGGTAATTTCGTGCGGCGCGCTCGCGACAGCTGCGGGTCTCGGCTTTAAGGGCGTGCTTGTGCCGATGCTTATAGCGGCAGTCGGTATTATAGCTTCGATCATCGGTACATTCTTCGTTTCGACAAAGGAAGGCGCAAGTCAGAAGCAGCTTCTCGGCTCGCTCCGCCGCGGAACATATATAAGTTCGATTTTATCGGCTATCGGCGCGGCTGTACTTATCTTCACACTGCTCCCCGACAACTCAAACGTGTTCTGGGCGGTTATTTCGGGACTTGCCGCGGGCGTTCTGATAGGCTTCTTCACCGAATATTACACGTCCGACTCATATAACCCGACAAAGAAGCTCTCCGCTTCGTCGGAAACGGGTTCTGCTACGATTATAATAGACGGTATAGCGCTCGGTATGCTGTCGACGGCTATCCCCGTAATCATTATAGGTATTTCGGTTATTGTCAGCTTCTTTACTGCGGGCGGCTCCGTATCGGGCGATGACCTCGCATTCGCACGTGGACTTTACGGCGTAGGACTTTCGGCTGTCGGTATGCTTTCGACACTCGGTATTACGCTTGCCACGGACGCGTACGGACCGGTTGCGGATAACGCGGGTGGTATCGCGGAAATGTCGGGACTTCCCGGCGAGGTAAGAAACAGAACAGACGCTCTCGACTCCTTGGGCAACACAACGGCTGCCACGGGTAAGGGCTTCGCGATAGGCTCGGCGGCGCTTACGGCTCTCGCGCTTATTGTTTCATATACAAATAAAGTACAAGAGCTCGGTATGGAGCTTCACCTTGAAATAACAAATCCGGCTGTTCTTATCGGTCTGTTCATAGGCGCAATGCTGCCGTTCCTGTTCAGCGCTCTCACAATGAAGGCTGTCGGACGCGCGGCGCAGAAGATAGTTATTGAGGTAAGACGTCAGTTTAAGGAAATCAAGGGACTTATGCAGGGCAAGGCGGACGCCGATTACGAGACGTGCGTTGACATCTGCACAAAGTCGTCGCTTAAGGAAATGATTTTGCCGGCGGCTCTCGGTATTGTGTCGCCTATCGTGGTAGGTCTTGTACTCGGCTGCAACGGCGTTGTAGGTATGCTCGCGGGCGCGCTCGTGTCGGGATTTGTTCTCGCTATCATGATGGCGAACTCCGGCGGCGCGTGGGATAACGCAAAGAAGTATATCGAGGCGGGTAACTTCGGCGGCAAGGGCAGCGAAAACCATAAGGCGGCTGTTGTCGGCGATACCGTCGGCGACCCGTTCAAGGATACGTCGGGACCTTCCGTTAATATCCTTATAAAGCTTCTGTCAATGGTTTCGATCGTGTTCGCGTCGGTTGTCGTCGCTTACGGCGGTCTGGGATTGTTCTAAGGGTAAATGTGATTTGACGACACAAATGTGGGACGTCGAGGGCGCCGTCCCCTACACCCATTATTTGTAAATAGTGCGCCGTAGGGGCTGGCGCCCTCGACAGCCCGTTTTCGTAGGGGCGACCCTTGCGGTCGCCTGTAAAACCCCTCAGTCACACTACGTGTGACAGCTCCCCTATTAGGGGAGCCATACGGCGTGCGCCGCATATCGCAAGCCTCCCCTACTAGGGGAGGTGTCGGCGGAGCCGACGGAGGGGTTTTAAACACCTAAATCAAAATTCACGAAACGGATGGCATATGCCGTCCGTTTTTGTATGCAGTGTCAAGAATTTTTACTTTAGTACTTTACAAAGGCAAAAAAAAGTAGTAAAATAGAGTTTGGTTCAAAAAGATTATTTAATGAAAGAAGTGTTCACAGTGGAAATTAAGATTACAAAGACCACCAATCCGAAGCAGAAGCCGGCGGACGAGTCGAAGCTCGGTTTCGGACAGTATTACACAGACCATATGTTCATAATGAACTATGACGCGGGTCAGGGCTGGCACGACGCGAGAATTGTTCCTTATGCCCCGTTTCAGATAGACCCCGCGAGCATGGTTCTCCACTACGCGCAGGAGGTATTCGAGGGCTTGAAGGCGTACCGCACAGCGGACGGCTCAATCCAGCTTTTCAGACCCGAGAAGAACATGGCGAGAATGAACGTGTCATGTGACAGACTTTGTATTCCCAAAATAGACGAGGAATTTGCCATAGAGGCGATAAAGACGCTCGTTAAGATTGACGAGGACTGGGTTCCCACCGCTGACGGCACATCGCTCTACATAAGACCGTATGTGTTCGCGAACGACGTTCACATCGGCGTACATCCGGCGGAGCATCTCATATTCGCAATAATCCTTTCGCCTGTCGGTGCGTACTATCCACAGGGACTCGCTCCCGTTCCCATCTACGTTGAACAGAAATATGTCCGCGCGGTTGTCGGCGGCACGGGCTTCACAAAGGCGGGCGCGAACTACGCGATTTCTCTTAAGGGTCAGGAGGAAGCCGCAGAGCAGGGTTATATCCAGACGCTCTGGCTCGACGGCGTTGAGAGAAAGTACATCGAGGAAGTCGGCTCGATGAACGTGTTCTTCAAGATTGACGGCGAGGTTATCACTCCCGCGCTCGTAGGCTCGATTTTGGGCGGTATCACGAGAATGTCAATCATTGAGCTTCTGAAGGCGAAGGGCTACAAGGTGTCCGAGCGCAGACTTTCTATAGACGAGCTTGTTGACGCGTTCAAGTCAGGCAAGCTCGAGGAAGCATGGGGTACGGGTACGGCTGCCGTTATTTCGCCTATCGGCGAACTTAAGTACGGCGACCTCGTCATGCCCGTAAACAACGGCGAAATCGGTCCCGTATCGCAGATGTGCTACGACACGCTCACCGGTATTCAGTGGGGCAAGATAAAGGACGAGTTCGGCTGGACGGTTAAGATAGACTGAACATAAAACATAAAAAAGAAGCCGCGTATGGCTTCTTTTTTATTTACATTTAATAATACCTATATGAGACAGATGAGGCGACAAATGCGCCAGTCATGAAAAGAATCAAGAATATTATAAGTACAATGCCGAATATAATCGCCATAACTATAAGCTGTGCCTTCGCCCAGTTTCTGAACGTTAGCTCCTTCGTCTGATCGCCCGACCAGATAAATAACATAATAAGATAAATAAGCCAACCGACCAACGGTATATACGGTATCAAAGACCTGCCTATCCAGCCGCCGATCGTCATCGGATAGCCTGTCGGTGGCTGCATGGGATACATGCCGCCGTACGGATTGTTGTTATAAGGATTATTGTTGCTTGATGTGTTGTATGTATTATTTTGTACTCCTGCCGAGGATGCCTGCGCCGTATTATCAACGGATGCTCCGCATGTTTGACAGAATTTTGAGTTTGGCGGCAGTTCCGAGCCGCAATTCGGACAATTCATTGTAAATTCCTCCCTTTATTTTAATTAAATATTTTATATGTAAGCGGATAAGCCATCCGCTTATTTACTGTAATTAAATGCTGCCATGCCGGGATAACACGCGGCGGAGCCAAGTTCCTCCTCGATTTTAAGAATACGGTTGTACTTTTCCGTTCGCTCCGACCGCGACGGCGCGCCCGATTTTATCTGACCGCTGTTCAGCGCGACGGCGAGGTCGGCTATCGTCGTGTCGCACGTTTCACCGCTGCGGTGCGACGTGACGGCGGTGTAACCCGCTTTGTGCGCCGTTTTGATTGCCTCGATCGTTTCGGACACAGTGCCTATCTGGTTGAGCTTTATCAGTATCGAGTTGCCGCAGCCGAGTTTTATACCCTTTTTGAGCCGCTCAGTATTCGTTACAAACAGGTCGTCGCCGACAAGCTGCACCCTGCTTCCGAGTTCCTTTGTGAGCCTTTTCCAGCCGTCCCAGTCCTCCTCGTCAAGTGCGTCCTCTATGGATATGATAGGGTATTTGCCGCAGAGCGACGACCAGTGCGCAATAAGCTCGTCGGACGTGAAATCCTTTCCCGACTTGGGCTGACGGTAAAATCCCGTTCCCTTTTCGCTTTTCCACTCCGATGCGGCAGCGTCAAGCGCTATCATAAAATCCTTGCCCGGCTCGTAACCTGCAGCTTCAACGGCTTTCAAAATCATTTCAATCGTCTCACCGTCGTCCGCGAGGTTCGGTGCGAAGCCGCCCTCGTCCCCCACCGACACCGCGAGACCTTTGTCTTTGAGGATTTTTCGCAGTGAGTGAAAAACCTCGCTGCACCGCTTTAACGCTTCAAAATACGTCTGAGCGCCCACGGGCATAATCATAAATTCCTGCGTGTCAACCGTATTTGACGCGTGCGCTCCGCCGTTTAAAATATTCATCATTGGCACGGGCAGACACGTACCCTGAACGCCGCCCAAAAATCGGTACAGCGGAATGTCGAGCGATTTTGCCGCCGCCCTTGCGGACGCTATCGACACTGCCAATATCGCGTTCGCGCCGAGGTTTGACTTGTCCTCCGTACCGTCCGCGTCAGTCATCGCTTCATCCACGGCGTACACGTCCGACGCGTCCATACCCTCGAGAACGCCGTTTATGATGTGCTTCACATTCCCGACCGCCTTTAAAACGCCCTTGCCGCAGTAACGGTGTTCATCGCCGTCCCGAAGCTCGTGAGCCTCGTATTCACCCGTTGACGCGCCCGACGGAGCGCGTCCCACTCCAACGGTACCGTCCGCGAGATGCACCTCAGCTTCGACCGTCGGATTACCGCGCGAATCGAGAATTTCTCTGCCGGTTACTTTTTCAATTCTTGAATAATCGTGCATTTTTCTACGTCCTTTCGCAAATGTATTTTACGGGTAGACGCATATATACCGGCTACCTCATATAATATCATATAATGCGCAATAATGTCAATATTTATACAATTTCACGCCTTACAGTAAAGAAAATAAATTTTTAAGGCAAAATTAAGAAATGTGTGGTATAATGAATATATACCGAAAAAAAGGAATGATACGTATGAGAATACTTGTGGTTGAGGACGAAATACATCTTGCCGAGGCGCTCGGTCAGATACTCAAAAAGAACAATTACACCGTGGATATATCAAACGACGGCGAGAGCGGTCTCGATAACGCGCTGAGCGGCATTTACGACGTTATAGTTCTCGATATAATGCTGCCTAAGATGGACGGTATCGAGGTGCTTAAAAATCTGCGCGCCGAGGGCTTTGACACGCCCGTGATACTGCTTACCGCGAAAAGCGACGTCGCGGACAAGGTGCGCGGTCTTGACAGCGGCGCGGACGACTACCTTTCAAAGCCGTTCAGTACCGAGGAGCTTTTAGCGCGTATAAGAGCGCTGGGAAGGCGGCGCGGTGAGATCGTCGCAGCGTCCGACTCGATAACCTTCGGCGACATAACGCTGAACACCGGCACGCTGAATCTTACGAGCGGCAAAAACGAGATAACGCTCACCCTTAAGGAGAGCGAGCTTTTGGAGTACCTCATGCTGCACAAGGGTATTGTCTGCTCAAAGGAGCAGATCATAGAGAAGCTCTGGGGTTTTGAGAGTGAAGCGGAGGCGAACCATGTTGAGGTTTATATTTCATTCCTAAGGAAGAAGCTCGCCTTTGTACACTCAAAAACGTCGATTAACACTGTGCGCAGCGTCGGTTACACGCTGTCGGAGGGATAAATCATGTTTAAAAAATTACGCGACAGACTGCTTATAGTGAACACGCTCATAATAGCGGCTCTCGTGCTGGGCAGCTTTTCGGTCATATATTTTACCACGTGGCAGAACACGATGCACGGTGTGGATATGAAACTTGACCGCGCGCTTGAAATGGCTGCCGGACGCGGCGGACACATGGGTATGCGCGAAAATTTACCGGCGCCTGACGGCGAGCGTATTCCGCCCGAGGACGCAAGACCCGACGGCGTGAAAAACACGCCGCCCGAAACGCGGCAGAACGAAATGTTCACGCTGACATTCACCGTCCAGACCGACAATGACGGCAGCGTCACAAAGGTGAATATGCCGTTTGACATGACCGAGGATTTTTATTCGGACAAGCTCGGCGATATAGTCGCGTCACCGAAGGACAAAGGCGCGCTGAAATCGGACGGGAGCTATTGGGCGTACAAAAGGGTCAAAACCGCCGACGGCTACGTTATCGCGTTTACCGATGCAAACGCGGAGCAGACGATAATGCGGAATCTTTTGATTATATTGAGCCTTGTCGCGCTCGCGGCGCTCGCGGGAGCTTTTCTTATAAGCTTGTTCTCGGCGAACAAATCGATAAAGCCGGTCGAGGAATCGTACAACAGGCAGAAACGGTTTGTCGCCGACGCGTCGCACGAGCTTAAAACGCCGCTCACGACGATAAACACAAACGCCGACGTGCTGCTGTCGCACGAGGACAGCACGATCAAAGAGGAGAGAAAGTGGCTCGACTACATAAAAAATGAAACGGAGCGCATGACGAAGCTCACGAACGACCTTCTGTACCTCGCGCGGCTCGACCACGACGAGGAAAGCGTTATGCTCACTCCCGTGTCGTTTTCGCAGTCGGCGGAAAGCGTCATACTGCTCATGGAGGCGGTCGTGTTCGAGAAGGATATTAAAATGACGTACGACATCACGCCCGACCTTGCGGTAAAGGGCGACGCGGAGCAGCTTCACCGTCTTGTGATGATACTTCTGGACAACGCGTGCAAGTACACGCCGCCGAAGGGTGAAATTGAAATAAAGCTTGTCCGTGACGCGTCCGACGCGGTGTTCACGATACGAAACAGCGGCGAGGGCATAAGCGAAGAAGCGCAGAAGCACATTTTCGAGCGGTTCTACCGCGAGGACACGTCACGCGCGCGCGAAAGCGGCGGCTACGGTCTCGGTCTTGCAATAGCGCACGCGATAGTGCAGTCGCACAAGGGAAGCGTCAAGGTTGACTCGGAAAAGAACGGATACACGCGCTTTACCGTTAAAATTCCGCTCGCAAAATAAACGCCTGAAACGTTCCGATGTATATTTTCCATTGACATAACTGCCTTAATCGTATAAAATGGCATTAAGGCGGTGAGGTTATGAAAAAATTTCTTTTGCTTGTGCTTTTGATTACCGCGTTCGTTACGACGACGGCTTTCGGAGCTTATAACGTCGAGACGGACGATAACGAATATGTGTCCGACTGCGTATATTTTTCACATCGCTGCACTTGGGGACCGATTCCGGCGGACAGAATAAATTTAAAAAAGGGCAGAATAACATTTTATGAGGGTGACGGAAAAGCCTCCGAAAAAATAGAAACCGACGTTATGCCGATAAACGCGACGGAAAAGGAAGTTAAATTTAAAACGAACGACAGCTCGATTGCGACCGTTGACGCAAACGGCGTTGTAAGACCGACGGGCAAGGCGGGTGAAACCGTTATAGACATAACGTGCGGAAAAGCGAAGTCGAGAATGAAGGTGAGCGTCATAAAGCCCGTAAGAGGCGTTGTAATGTCGCAAAGCTCGCTCACACTTTACGCTGATAAACCCGTCGCGGCGCAGCTTCAGGCGTTCGTGTCGCCCGAAGACGCGTCGGTAAAGGATGTTAAGTGGACGAGCAAGGACGAATCTATAGCGCACGTTGACGAGAACGGTCTCGTGTACCCGAACGGCGTGGGCGAAACGGAGATAACCGCGGAAACGGCGGACGGCGGATATAAAGCGTCGTGCGCCGTTACCGTCGCGACATGGGAAAAACGCGAGGACGATATACCCGTTACATATTCGGACTACGATATGACCGTCGAGGAAATGGCGGAAATCCAGATGGGCGCGTATCCTACCGTGTTCACCACCGGTGTGTATCCGGCGACGGAGGAGGAAGTTCTGTCGTTCGTGAACCCCGAAAACCTCGTGGGAAGCTACAATAAATATCAGTTCCTTGACCTCGGCGCGCAGAACGATGTTTCGGCCGACACGCTCAATAAATATCTTAACGGCAAAGGCGTTTTGAGCGGTATGGGAGATGTGTTTAAAGAAGCCGCGGAGGATAATAATATAAGCGAGGTGTACCTCGTTATACACGCGTGTCTCGAATCGGGCAGCGGTACGTCAGACCTTGCGCGCGGTGTGGATTTTGACGGCACGGTCGTGTACAATCTGTTCGGCATCGGCGCGGTTGACAGCGACCCGCTTTACGGCGGTGCGGCTTACGCGTACTCGCAGGGCTGGACAAGCGTTGAAGACGCGATAGAGGGCGGCGCGCGGTGGATAAGCGAAAATTACATAAATAACCGCAGTCACAGGCAAAATACATTATATAAAATGCGTTGGAACCCGGAAAGTCCGGCAAATCATCAGTACGCTACGGACATAGAATGGCCCTCGAAGCAGGCGGAGGATATGGCGGCTATGTTTGAGGCGTTCCCGTCGGCGGAATACCGATATGAGGTTCCCGTATACAGCGGTATGTCAAAGCCGCAGATACGTTAAGGCGTTGGGAGAGATATTATGGCGGAAAAAATCAAGGAAGCAATCTCGGTTCTCACAAAGGACAACACGGGGATTTACGCTGCACAGGCATCTTTTTTCCTTGTAATTTCCGCCATTCCTTTTCTCACGCTTATTTTTTCGGTCATATCGCTCTTTATCGAGATAGACCCGCAAAGCGTGATACATTCGGTAAGCTCGTTCGCGCCGGCGGAGGTGAGCGGACTTATATCGACCGTCGTGACGGAGCTTACGGCAAAATCCGCGTCAGTACCGGTAATATCGGTTACGGCTGTGTCGTCGCTGTGGCTCGCGTCGCGCGGTATAACGGCGCTTTACGCCGGACTTAACCATATAAACGGCACGCCGAAGAGAGGCTACATTCGGGCGCGGCTCGTTTCGCTGCTGTACACCGCCGCATTTATCGCCGCGCTTGTTCTGACGCTTATATTTATAGGCTTCGGCGGTATGCTCGAGGAATTTCTCGCTCGCCGATTTGTAGGACTGGCGTCATTTATAAATTTTATTTTCAAGGGCAAAATACTTATATTTTTCCTTTATCTGACGCTTATTTTCGCGCTGTTTTACAAATTCCTGCCGGAGGAAAGACCGAGCTTCCGCTCCGTTCTTCCCGGCGCGGCTCTCGCGGCGGCGGGCTGGCTCGGGTTTTCGTTCTTTTATTCGCTCTATATCGACAACTTCGCCGATTACACTCTCGTTTACGGCTCGCTTGCCGCGGTTGTTCTGCTCATGCTGTGGCTGTATTTCTGTATGAACATATTTCTTTTCGGCGCGCAGCTGAATAAACTTGTAAAAAACGGGTTTTTTGAAAAATAATACTATACTATTTGAAAAAACTGTGTTATAATTGAGATGTGAAAAGACGCGCGCATCAAAGGAGGGGTAAGAAATGGCATTCGATGTTATTGTTTTCAGTCAAAGTGAGCTTGACGACGCCTTAATGCGCGGCATAACGCGTATTGCCCTTTGCGACAACAGCTTTACCCTTCCCGATATAAGCGGCATAGAATACACTCTTATAGGCAGCGCGGAAATCGTTTCGGCAAAAAATGAAAACGAGGACAAGCCTCCCGTTTACGCGAATGTTGAGAGAAAAACGCTCTCTTGCGCGTCGTCCTACGGCTCTTTCGCGTCGTCCTACGGCGGCTCGTACGCTTCAGGCTCGGGCGGCTCGTACTCCTACGGCTATAAATACGAATACGGCGGCTCTTTTGCGGGTTCGTACTCGTCATCGTTTATGTCGTCGTACGCGTCACTTTACGCGTCGTCGTTTTACTCGTTTATAAGCGGCATGTCGTTTGAATGGCTCGCAAGCTACGGCGGCAGTTACGGCTTCGCGTACAGCTTTTCTTACGGCGGCAGCTACAATTTCGGCTACAGCTTCGCATACGGCGGAAGCTTCGGCGGAAGCGGCGCGGCGCTTCCCGATATTATAGAATACGGCGGTTCGGGTATAATTTTTGTGAACGGATACGGAATAAACTTGATCTGAGAGCTTCCGCGGCGGAGTTCTCGGATATTTTTTTTGGAGGAACAGCTATGGACGCGATACATGTAAACTGGACAAAACCCTTCGTGAACAAGACGCGCGCGCCGTACGAAACGGAGGATTTTGAAATTTTCACAACCGTCCTGTCGGCTCTTACCTGGCGCAAAAAAAACGGCAGAATCACAATGGCAACCGACAGCGCCGGCGCGGAGTATTACGTAAAAAACGGACTTGACGTAATATGGGACGGCATGGACGTGTGCCTTGACGATATTGACGTAAACCCCGACGTGTTCTGGGCAGCCGGTAAGCTGTTCGCGCTGCAAAAGCAGACCGCGCCCGTCGCGATGATTGACACCGATTTTATAGTCTGGGACACGCTCGCGAACTGCGGCGCGGACGCGGAGGTAATTCACTTTGAGGAGCTTGCGCCGCATATTTACCCGCCGTTTGAGTATTTTAAGAACACGCACTTCACCTTTGACGATGATTTCGACCGCACCGTTAAAGCGTGCAACACCGCACTGTGCGTCATACGCGACGCGGAGCTTTTGAAGTATTATACAGACACGGCGATACGGTTCATGCGCGAAAGCGACGAAAAGGACGACAGGCTCTGCTATATGGTATTTGCGGAGCAGCGGCTTCTCGCGATATGCGCGAAAAAGCTCGGCAAAACCGTCGCATCGTTTTCCGATATGCCGTCGCTCTTTTCGGGCAAAGACACGCGCTTTACCCACACGTGGGGCATGAAGCAGCAGATGCGCGACAACGGCGCGCTGCGGTACGACTTCTGCAAAAGGTGTGCGCGGCGCATAAGCGCGGACTACCCGCGCACGGCGGAAATTCTTGCAAAAATCGGCAGTCTTGCGCCGTATTTTGAGGATATGTAAAATTTTTTCCAAAATTAAATTTTTTTTACAATAATTGTAGACATTTCCTTAAAATATGTTATAATTATATTATGAGTAGTATGCGGAAAATTCCGCGCTGCAAAACAAAAAACTATAGGAGGAAAAAGAATGGCACACAAGTATGTATACCTTTTCTCGGAGGGTAATGCAAACATGAGAGAGCTTCTCGGCGGTAAGGGCGCTAACCTTGCCGAGATGACAAACCTCGGACTGCCCGTTCCGCAGGGCTTCACAATCTCAACCGAAGCCTGCACGCAGTATTACGAGGACGGCAGACAGATCAACGACGAAATTCAATCACAAATCAACGAGTACATTGTAAAAATGGAGGGTATCACCGGCAAGAAGTTCGGCGACCCCGAAAATCCGCTGCTCGTTTCCGTACGCTCGGGCGCGAGAGCGTCAATGCCGGGCATGATGGACACAATCCTTAACCTCGGTATCAACGAGACCGTTGTCGATTACATGGCTAAGGCTTCGCAGAATCCCCGCTGGGCATGGGACTGCTACAGAAGATTTATCCAGATGTACAGCGACGTTGTTATGGAGGTCGGCAAGAAGTATTTTGAAGAGCTTATCGACAAGATGAAGGCTGAGAAGGGCGTTAAGCAGGACGTTGAGCTTACGGCAGACGACCTTAAGGAGCTTGCTTCGCAGTTTAAGGCTGAGTACAAGAAGGTTATCGGCAAGGACTTCCCGACAGACCCGAAGGAGCAGCTTATGGGCGCTATCAAGGCTGTATTCCGTTCATGGGACAACCCCAGAGCGAACGTTTACAGACGCGATAACGACATTCCCTATTCATGGGGTACAGCCGTAAACGTACAGATGATGGCGTTCGGTAACATGGGCGACGACTGCGGCACGGGCGTTGCGTTCACGCGCGATCCGGCTACCGGTGAAAAGCACCTCATGGGCGAGTTTTTGACAAACGCTCAGGGTGAGGACGTTGTTGCGGGCGTACGTACGCCGATGCCTATAGCCGAGATGGAACAGAAGTTCCCCGAAGCGTTCGCGCAGTTCAAGACTGTTTGTCAGACGCTTGAAGATCATTACAGAGATATGCAGGATATGGAGTTCACCGTTGAGCACGGCAAGCTCTATATGCTTCAGACAAGAAACGGTAAGAGAACGGCGCAGGCCGCGCTTAAAATCGCTTGCGATCTCGTTGACGAGGGCATGAGAACCGAGGAAGAAGCGGTTGCTATGATAGATCCGCGTAACCTCGACACGCTGCTTCACCCGCAGTTTGACGCTGCCGCTTTGAAGGCTGCAACGCCGATGGGCAAGGCTCTGGGCGCATCGCCGGGCGCTGCCGCGGGTAAGATAGTATTCACGGCTGACGACGCTAAGGAGTGGGCTGCGAGAGGCGAAAAGGTCGTACTCGTTCGTCTTGAAACATCGCCGGAGGACATCGAAGGCATGAAGGCTGCTCAGGGTATACTGACCGTTCGCGGCGGTATGACTTCGCACGCTGCCGTTGTTGCGCGCGGTATGGGTACGTGCTGCGTATCGGGCTGCGGCGACATCGCTATGGATGAGGCTAACAAGAAGTTCACGCTTAACGGCAAGGAATATCACGAGGGCGACACTCTGTCGCTCGACGGTTCGACAGGTAATATTTACGACGGAATTATCCCGACGGTCGACGCTTCGATCGCGGGCGAGTTCGGCAGGATCATGGGCTGGGCTGACAAGTTCAGAACATTGAAGGTTCGCACGAACGCCGACACGCCGGCTGACGCTAAGAAGGCGAGAGAGCTCGGCGCTGAGGGTATCGGTCTTTGCCGTACGGAGCATATGTTCTTCGAGGGCAACAGAATCGACGCGTTCAGAGAGATGATCTGCGCGGATACGGTTGAGGAGAGAGAGGCTGCTCTCGATAAGATTTTACCGATGCAGCAGGGCGACTTTGAGAAGCTTTACGAGGCTCTTGAGGGTAACCCCGTAACTATCCGTTTCCTCGATCCGCCGCTTCATGAGTTCGTTCCGACAGAAGAGGCTGACATTGAGATCCTCGCTAAGTCGCAGGGCAAGAGCGTTGAGGCTATCAAGGACCTTATCGCGGGTCTCCACGAGGCTAACCCGATGATGGGTCACAGAGGCTGCCGTCTTGACGTAACGTATCCGGAAATCGCGAAGATGCAGACAAAGGCTGTTATCCGCGCGGCTATAAACGTTCAGAAGGCTCATCCGGAATGGACGATAGTTCCCGAGATCATGATCCCGCTCGTATGCGAGGTCAAGGAATTGAAGTACGTTAAGAAGATAGTCGTTGAGACAGCCGACGCCGAGATCGTGGCTGCGGGCGCTGATCTCAAGTATGAAGTAGGTACGATGATCGAGATTCCGCGCGCAGCTCTTACGGCTGACGAAATCGCGACCGAGGCTGACTTCTTCTGCTTCGGCACGAATGACCTCACGCAGATGACGTTCGGCTTCTCGCGCGACGACGCGGGCAAGTTCCTCGACGCTTACTACGACGCTAAGATTTTCGAGAACGATCCGTTCGCGAAGCTCGACCAGACGGGCGTAGGCAAGCTGATGGAAATGGCTATCAAGCTTGGCAAGCCGGTCAATCCGAATCTTCACGTAGGTATCTGCGGCGAGCACGGCGGCGATCCTTCGTCGGTTGAGTTCTGCCACAAGATCGGTCTTAACTACGTATCCTGCTCACCGTTCAGAGTTCCTATCGCGAGACTCGCTGCGGCGCAGGCTAAGATCAACGAAAAATAATTTAACAGCGTAACGAAAGAAGCCGTCCATATGGACGGCTTCTTTTTGCGGGCGAACACGGGACGTCGGGGCGCCGTCCCCTACACCCGTTATTTATAAACAGTGCGCCGTAGGGGCTGGCGCCCTCGACAGCCCGTATATATCTACAAAACACGATTGAACGGGACAACTATTCTCCGAAATTAAAAATTTTAATCTTTTTTCGTTTCGCATATTCAATTGTTTTAGCCGCGCCGCCAAATGAACCGCTTACAAAGGCGATAAGGTAATTTGACTTATCAACCATATATTGATTACATTTTAGGATTTGATATTGTTTCGTAGTATTTGTCGGAATTTGCGCTATAAGTATATTATCATAATCTTTATAATACTGTTCTTTATGTGTATCTATGGTTTTTGTCAGATATGGAATTATAAGATTAAGCTCTATATTCGGGGACTGATTTTTCAATTTTCTTATAATATCAGCAGCCAATTTATCAAAGTTGCCGTAATTTCCCACCCAAAATTCATTGACGGAAAATTCCTCAACCAACTCACGGCATTTATCAAATACACGTTTTTTAATATCATCTCCGTATATTATTTTACCATGACCTGCAAAACAGCATATATTTTTCATATTTTATTGTCTCATCAAATATTATGCTGCCATTGTAATACATAAATCACCACTTGTAAAGATGAAATAATCAATGTCAATGATTATTTTACCATATACACGGCATGTTTATATTTCCTTGTTTGCTATATACTTAATATATAAAACAATGGGGTGTTAAATATGACATACGGTGAAAAGCTTATCGCGTTAGGCTTGAATATTGCCTACTACAGAAAATTGAGATTACTCACACAAGAAAAATTAGCCGAAAAAGCCGATGTCAGTATTTCAACAATCCGCAAATTAGAAAATCCCAATATGTTTACCGGCGTCACCTTTGAAAAAATATGTCGGCTGGCAGCTGCGCTCGATATTACGGAAAGCGAACTTCTTGATTTTAGAAAGAGTAAATAATAGAATTTTACACCCAAGACCCCCTCTCCGAGGGGGTTTTATGGGCTGTCGAGGTGAACCACACGCAAGCGTGTGGTAGGCGTGTTGCGAAGCAACAAACACCGTAGTAAGGGCGCCAGCCCCTACTACGCATGAAAAAATACGCCGTAGGGGCGACCCTTGCGGTCGCCCGAGGTAAACCCCTCAGTCACACTTCGTGTGACAGCTCCCCTAGTAGGGGAGCCATACGGAGAGCGGCGCATATCGTAAGCCTCCCCTATTAGGGGAGGTGGCGCCGGAGGCGCCAGAGGGGTTTATTGCCCCGCCGTTATTGACAACACATTGCAAAACGTGTAAAATTAATATAAGAATACGATATTTCAAGGAGGACTGTTATGAAAAGGAGATTGATTGCCGTAATCGCGGCGGCGGCTCTCATGGCGGGAGCGATGCCTGCTGCAATGGCGGCGAACGGTGCGGCGGAGCCTGTTCTGCGCTACACGTTTGACAATAAAAATCCGCTTGCCGACGAAAGCGGCAAAAACGAATTAAAGCTCTCGGGCGGCGCGTCCGTTACCGACGGCGGCAACACCGGCAAGGCGCTCACTCTTGACGGCGCTGACGGCTATGCGCTTTTGCCGGAGGGAATTTTAACCGACAGCTTTACGGTCGCGTCATGGGTGAAGATTGACCGCTTTACCGCGTGGGGACGCGTGTTCGACTTCGGAACGGACGCGAACAACAATTTCTTTTTCGCGCCCTATTCGGGCAGCACGGCGAGAATTGAAATGAAGTCGCCCACAGGCACGGACACCGTTGACACGGTGCAGGAAACGGAGCGCGACTGGGTACACTACGCCGTCACGTATGAAAACGGCACGCTGAATTACTACAGAAACGGTCTGCTCGCCGACACAAAATCCAACATGTCAGTAAAGCCGACCGACATTAAGGACACGTTAAATTACATAGGCAAATCGCACTATGACGGCGACGCGTACCTCGCGGCGGCGGTCGATGATTTCCGCGTGTATGACAAGGCTTTGAGCGCCGACGAAATATCCGCCGTATTCGCGGAGGGCGAAATCAACCCCGCGGTGCTGCTCGGCTCGTACACGATTGAAAACGGCGCGCTAATAACCGGTAACACGTTCACGCTGCCGCAAACGGAAGGACTCATGTGGAGCGAAACTGACGGCCTCGGTCTTATAGACACGCAAACGGGCGCGGTAACTCACCCCGAAACCACGGCGAAGGTGATGCTCGCGGCGGAGTACGGCGGCGAAAAAGCGGAGTACACCGTTTACGTCGCGGGTACGGCGAGAAGTCCGTACACCGTGAACATCGACGCGTCCGACAGGTCGAAGGACGTTTCCGATATTATGTGGGGACTGTTTTTCGAGGACATAAACAGCTCCGCAGACGGCGGCTTGTACGCCGAAATGGTGCAGAACCGCTCGTTTGAGATTGCGGCAGACGGTAATTTGTACTCGTGGGAAACGTCGGGCGACGCGAAAATCAGCACCGAAAACCCGATGAACGAAAACAATCCGACATATATCACGCTCGGCAAGGGCGCAAGCATAACGAATGACGGTTATATGGGCATGAGCGTTAAAAAAGACGCTGTTTACAGCTTTTCCGCGCGGGTGCGTGGCAAGGCTGATTTGACGGTTTCCGTAGGCGGCGCGTCAGCCGAAGTTAAGGCTGATGGCTCGGACTGGCAGGAGGTAACGGCTGCTCTTACGGCTGCCGAAAATGCGTCCGACGCGAAGCTTACCGTAAAGAATACGGGTGAAGCTGTCGATATGGACATGATTTCGCTTATCCCCGAGGACACGTACAAGGGTCACGGACTCAGAAAGGATTTAATGGAGGCTCTTGAGGATATGCACCCGAAATTCCTGCGTTTCCCGGGCGGCTGCGCCGTTGAGGGCAATACCATGGACGTGGCGTGGAACTGGAAGGACACGGTCGGCGATGTTTCGGAGCGCAAGGAAATGGTAAATATCTGGAGCGGCTCGGACGGTACGTATCAAATGACGTACGGCTTGGGCTTTTACGAGTATTTTCAAATGTGCGAGGACTTGGGCATGGAGCCTGTACCGATATTAAACTGCGGTCTTTCGTGTCAGGTTCGCTCCGGCGGCAACGAGGACGAGAACCACGTTGTACCGATGGACGAACTGCAGCCCTACATTGACGACGCGCTCGATTTGATAGCGTTCGCGAACGGCACCGACGAGAGCAATGAATGGGTGAAATTAAGGAAAGAAATGGGGCACAGAGAGCCGTTTAACCTCAAATATATCGGTATCGGCAACGAGCAGTACGGCGATATTTATTTTGAGCGTTACGCGGAGTTTGCGAAGCAGATACACGAAAAATATCCCGACATTAACCTCGTCACAACATCCGGCACGGCTTCGAGCGGCTCGAACAACGACCTTGCGTGGAACTGGATAAACGCGAACACCGAGCTTGCCGACCGCGTTGACGAGCATTACTACGAGAGCGCGGACTGGTTCAGACAGCACGCTTACCGCTACGACGATTACCGCCGCGACACAAATTCAAAGGTATTTCTGGGCGAGTACGCGTCGAAGGGCAACACGTGGTACAACGCGCTCTGCGAGGCGGCGTTTATGACAGGTCTTGAGCGCAACGCCGACGTTGTGCGCATGGCGAGCTACGCGCCGATGTTCGCGAAGTACGGCAACACGCAGTGGACGGCGGCGAACATGATTTGGTTCACGAACGACGACTACGTTCTCACACCGAATTATTACGTGCAGTCGCTGTTCTCGAACAATCACGGCGACTATACACTCCCGACCGATGTGGAGATGAGCGGCATACCGGCGGAGGACTATCTCCACGGCGGCGTTGTACTCGGCTCGTGGGGTACGCAGAACGAGTTTAAGGACGCGCATATACAGCAGAATATACCGATAGAGGGCGGCAGCGGTGAAATCGATGTTGCGCCCGAAGGCTGGCAGAAGGGTATCGGCGAATGGACAATCGGCAGTGACGGCGTTATTGTGCAGACCTCGGACAGCACAGGCGCGACCGTCTACAACGACTGGGCGGCTGCGAATCCGTCAATGGCTGACAGAGATTACACGTTCACCGTTAAGGCAAAGAAAAACGGCGGCGGCGAGGGCTTCCAGATAGGCGTTGCGGCGGAGGACGGCATGAATTATTACCGCGTCAACGTCGGCGGCTGGGGCAACACAACCGCGAAAATTCAGCATATAGTAAACGGCGTGAGCGCGGACGTGGGCAACGCCGCGGAACAGTCGTACATCGGCGACGTGCATATAAACGACGGCGAGTGGTACGACGTTAAGGTCGAGGTAAGCGACTATGAGATCAAGGCGTATCTGAACGGCGAGTTTATCTGCTCGTACACGAAGCCGAAGGAGTACGGTCCCGTTTACGCGTCAAGCACATACGATTCGGAAACGGGTGAAATCATAGCGAAGATTGTAAACACCACAAGCTCCGACACGACGGTCGAGGTGAATATCGACACGCCGAGAGGCATGGGTTTTGACACCTCGGCAAAGGCGAAAACAATCACGATGACCGCCGACACAAGCGCGGTAAACACGCTTGAAAACAAAGACAATATCGTCCCCGTCGAGGGCGAGTTCGAGGGTATAGGCAGCAGCTTCGACTATCCCGTAAAGGCAAATTCATTGAGCATCATACGCATACCGACCATGAGCGTGAACGCCGTATCTCCCCCGGGATACCAGCATCAGGCGTACATGTCGGGTTACGGCGACGGTACGTACCGCCCCGATAGTCCTGTTACGCGCGCGGAGGCTGCGGCACTCATAGCGCGTATCACGGACGGCTTTGACGACACGCACACGTACAGAATCAACCATGAATTTACCGATGTCGCGGACGATGCGTGGTATAAAAATTACGTGAACTACCTGAGCGACAAACAATATATCAGCGGCTATTCCGACGGCACGTTCCGTCCCGACAAAACAATAACGCGCGCGGAGCTTGCGAAAATAATCTGTTCATATCTCGGTGAAGCACCCGCCGAAAACACGCTGTACACCGATATTAAAGGACACTGGGCGGAGGGTTATATCGCGGCGCTGAGCGCGAAAGGTATTATAACGGGTTACGATGACGGCACATTCCGTCCCGACGAGCCTGTGTCGCGCGCGGAAACGGTGACGCTTGTGAACCGCGCGCTTGGACGGTTTATAGAAAACACCGACTGGTTCCCGAACGAGTTTACCGACGTTCCGAAATCACACTGGGCGTATAAGGAATTTGTCGAGGCGGTCATACCGCATAACACAAAACAATGTCAATTAAAATAAAAAATTGACCCCCTGAAGGTAACGTAAAATAAAACAATAAAGTATGTTTTCGGGGAATGGCGCAGCTTAGGCTGCGTCATTCCCCGCTTCTGTTTGTCACCCCCCTTTTCGTTTTTTCGTCCGGAAATCTTTAGCATAGCGGTTTTTCTATGGCTACCGTTTTTAGATACAACACAACATAATCACTCTGTACTCTAATTGATGTATAATAAACTTGTAATTTTTAAAAAATATGATATAATTGAATTGATATGCAAGCAATATAACAAACTGTTAGAGGAGGGTATAAAGAAATATGAAACGAAAATTTATCATATTATTTATTGGCACAATCTTATTAGTTAGTTGTGGAACAAATAAAGATACATCTGATAAATACGCCGAATCTGTTCAAGAAATAGTAACGAGGTTAGAATCAAATCCTAAAAATATAGAATATGCTGATACATATACCGGAATTAAGCAAGACCCCTCTGAATCAGATGCTGAGACTTTTGTTGATTTTAAAATGCTTGAAATGGATGATGGCATTGACGAACTTGTATGTTGGTGGGGTTCCTCTGAAACAAATTCTATTACTGTCAGTGTTTATAAATGGAACGGTGATCAATATAAAATATCGGCAACTATGAACTTTTCTCATGGTGATCCGACAGTTAATTCGGGAGGGGAATATTTTGTACAACAAAATGGAATATATAATATATTAAGCTGGTCATCTCATAATAATTGGTTAAAGAGTTATAGCGTATTTACGTATGCAGGGGATCGCTTTGAAGAATTAGGAGGATATAATTATGCAAGAGTATTTAATGATTCGGGAGAAGCTGTATACAATTTGTATAAATTTAACGCCGGTACTCAATCTGACGAACTTGTAATAAGTGATAGCAATAATAATGATAATGACAATACAGCTTTGAATCAATATCTTGATAACATGAATAAAGCGCGAGAAAACGCCATTGAGATTAAACGGAAATAAGGGTATAATTCTTATAAAATTTATGGTGTGCAAGTGTGGTTGCCTAATTGGCAATATATGAAAAGGCATATCGCAATTCAAGCGATATGCTTTTTTGTGTCCTGTCCGACAGCCTGTTATAAAATGATTGATTACACTGTCTTATGTCATGCTATCGGTGGGGTTATTTTTTTATTCAACAATCATTTCATCTATATTCACAACGTCGCCCGCGCCCATTGTAAACACAATGTCGCCTTCTTTGACATTTTCCTTGAGGTACTTCGCGATGTCCTCAAACCTGTCGATATACGACGCGTTTACGCCGCGCGCCTTAATTTCCGCCGCGAGGTTTTCGGGCTTTGTAACGCCGTCGTCCTTTTCACGCGCAGCGTATATGTGCGTCAATATGAGTTCGTCCGCATTGTCGAACGCCTCGGTAAACTCCTTCCACAGCGTCCGCGTCCTCGAATACGTGTGCGGCTGGAACACGCAGACTATTCTGTCATGCGGGAATTTTTTCGCCGCCCTGAGCGTCGCGGCAATTTCGGTCGGGTGATGCGCGTAATCGTCGATCACGACCGCGCCGTTTACAAAGCCTTTCTTTTCAAACCGGCGGTGAGTGCCCTTGAACGTTTCTATTCCCTTTGCCGCCTTTTCCGCGTCAACGCCCGACAGTCCGCACACCGCTATCGTCGCGACGGCGTTTAATATGTTGTGGTCGCCCGGCACGTTAAGGCTTATATGACACACCTTATCTCCGTTTTTCATCACGTCGAACGACGGAAAACCGGCGTGGTACGTTATATTCGCGGGGTAATAGTCGTTATTTTCCGACATTCCGTAGGTGATAATATCAAGGTCGTCCGCGCCCTTTAACGCGTCCTGTACGTTTTTATCGTCACCCATAGCCACAACGCTGCCGACGCCCTTCGTAAGATACGCGAACTTACGGAAGCTGTCCTTTATCATATCTATACCGGTGAAAAAGTCGAGGTGATCCTCTTCGATGTTTGTGATAAGCGCGATTGTGGGATAGAATTTCAAAAAGCTGTTCGTATATTCACACGCCTCGGTGACAAAATAATCGTCGCTGCCCGTCTTTATATTTCCGCCGATAAGGTCAAGCTCGCCGCCGACGCTTATTGTGGGATCAAGCCCCGCGCCTATGAGCGCGTGCGCGAGCATCGAGGTCGTCGTGGTTTTGCCGTGCGTGCCGCTCACGCCCACCGCGTGGTGGTACTTCTTCATCACCGCGCCGAGAAACTCCGCGCGGTCGATCACGCGCTTGTTTAAGCCGCGCGCGAGAATCATTTCGGGGTTATCCTCCTTTGCCGCCGCGGTGTGCACGACTACCGCCGCGCCCCTTACGCCCTTATCGTTCACCGCGCCCACGCCGTAGACAATATCCGCGCCCATATCGGCAAGCTTATCGGTTATCGCGCTTTCGTGCCAGTCCGAGCCGGTAACGCTGTACCCCGCCTGAATTGCTATCTGCGCCAGACCGCTCATGCTTATGCCGCCTATGCCTATAAAATGTATCCCGTCGTTTTCGGAAAGCTCCGACAACATAAATCTTTCCATGAAAAAACTCCTTTTGCAATACGTTAAATACCTATTAAATCTATTATACACCTCAAAAACATAATTGAAAACCCCTTTTATCAAATTTTAGAAAATTTACGCAAAAAACGGCTTTTTTATTGATTTTGCGACTAAATATCAGCAAAATGCTTGACAAATCGCAATTTTTACAGTATCATAAACTTAGGCAGAAATATGTCGAAGGGTGGTGAAACACATGGAAATCACAGATATCAGGATTAAGAAGGTTACCGGCGAAAGCAAGATGAAAGCGGTTGCTTCCGTAACGTTCGACAATGCGTTCGCAGTTCATGATGTGAAGGTTATTGAAGGTCCCGAAAAGTTATTTGTGGCAATGCCTAGCAGAAGAACTCCGGACGGAGAATACAGAGACATTGCTCATCCTATCAACAGTGACATGCGTGCAATGCTTGAAAGCCGAGTTTTGGCGGCGTACGACGCGATAGAAGATGAGCCAGAAATCACCGAGGAAGCATAATATATTTTAACATAATTCATATAAAATAAAAGCGTTTCACCGAGAAACGCTTTTTTAAATTCCTCTTGTTATCGCGGCGGAAATACTGTATAATAGAATACGGAAGTGATGAAAATGAAAAAGAAAATCCTGATCGCGGCTATGGCAGTAAGCATGGCGTTTCCTGTCGTGTGCCGCGCGGAGGACGATATAAGGGTGTACCTCGACGGCGCGCGTCTTGAATTTGACGCAGCGCCCGTAATACGCGACAATTCCGCGCTCGTGCCGTTTCGGAAAATATTCGAATCGCTCGGCATGGAGGTCGGCTGGAACGGCGAAGCGCACACAGGCACGGCGCAGAAAGACGGTCTTGCAATTTCTGTAGTAACGGACAGTAACGTCATGCGCGTAAACGGAAAAGACGTAAATCTTATAACGCCGCCGATAATTATGAGCGAGCGCATACTTGTTCCGCTCAGGGCAGTATCGGAGGCGGCGGGTGCGGACGTTTTGTGGGACGGCGATGCGCGGACGGTTACAATAACGTCGGAGGAAGCGCTGCTTGAAAACGCAAGACGCGAGGTTCTCGCGCTCACAAACGCCGAGCGCGCCAAATACGGACTCAATCCGCTCACGCTCGACGACAGACTAACGGCGGCGGCTGACGCGCACTGCGACGACATGATTTTGCGCGGCTATTTCGACCACGTAAACCCCGACGGCAAATCCCCCGCTGACAGACTTAACGACGCAGGCATAGATTATATGATGATGGGCGAAAACATAGCCGCCGGTCAGAGAAGCGCGGAGGAAGTTATGACAGACTGGATGAACAGCGAGGGTCACCGCGAGAATATATTCAATCCCGACTACAAATCCATCGGCATAGGCGTTCGGCGCGGCGGCGAGTACCACATGTACTGGGCGCAGGAATTTGCGCGTTTTAAATAAATTTTGAAAAATATATTGACACATATCGCATATAGTGATAGTATTATATAGAAAAGAAAAAGCAGTGATAGAGGCGCGTTTTCGTATCAGTACGCTTTATGAGGCATGCAGCTGCCGTCGATTAAAGCCGAAAGGACAAAACGCCGAAGCGGAAATATTGACTGCGCGTATTTCCCGCTGGGCATGCCGTTAAGAGCGGTATGACTGTCATTTGAGCCGCTTAAGGCGGCAAAAGTGTTGAGCTATCGTCGTTTTGCAGATACAATACGCAAAATATGGCAGCAGCTCAGTCTGCTGCTTTTTTAAACTAAAAATAAAAGGGAGTTTTAGAATGAAGGACAATTACAAGGTAGGTATTATAGGCGCGACGGGTATGGTGGGACAGCGTTTCATAACGCTTCTGCACGACCACCCGTGGTACACGATAGAGGTTCTCGCGGCTTCGCCGAGAAGCGCAGGCAAATCGTATAAGGACGCTGTCGGCGCGAAGTGGGCTATGAAAGAGGAAATTCCCGCGAGCGTCGCCGATATGGTGGTAATGGACGCGACCGGCGACGTTGAGAAAATTGCGTCAATGGTGGACTTTGTGTTCTGCGCGGTCGATATGAAAAAGGACGAAATAAAGGCTTTGGAGGAGCGTTACGCGAAGGCGGAGTGCCCGGTCGTTTCAAACAACTCGGCGCACAGACACACTCCCGATGTGCCGATGATCATACCAGAGATAAATCCGCAGCATATCGAGATAATTCCGGCGCAGAGAAAGCGGCTCGGCACGAAGCGCGGATTTGTGGCGGTCAAGTCGAACTGCTCGCTGCAGTCGTACCTGCCCGCGATGGCGGTCATAAATCAAAAATACCCGATAGACCACGCGCTTGTTACGACATATCAGGCAATTTCCGGCGCGGGCAAGACGTTTGAGACGTGGCAGGAAATGGTCGATAACCTCATTCCGTATATCGGCGGCGAGGAGATGAAGTCGGAGGTCGAGCCTAATAAGATTTTGGGCAAGATAGAGGGCGGCGAAATTGTTCCGTCAACGGAGCTGCAGATAGAGTGCCAGACGTACCGCGTACCCGTTTCGGACGGTCACACGGCGGCGATATTCTTCTCGTTCAAGGACGGCGTGAATAAGCCGTCGGTTGAGGAGATTGAGAATATGTGGCGCGAGTTCAAGGGCGTTCCGCAGGAGTTAAATTTGCCGCACGCGCCGAAGCAGTTTATTCATGTTTACACCGAAGCCGAAAATCCCGACCAACCGCAGATTAAGACGGCGCGCGAGATCGACGGCGGCATGGCGATAAGCTGCGGCAGACTCAGAGAGTCAACGCAGTACGATTATAAAATGGTTTCAATGAGCCATAATACATTAAGAGGCGCAGCCGGCGGCGCGGTGTTGTTGGCGGAGCTGCTGACGGCGAAGGGATACATGGATTAAGGTAAGGTGTCACACGGGAATAGGTAACCCCGTATGACCCCCTCTATGAGGGGCGAAAACCATACCCCGCAAGACCCCCTCTCCGAGGGGGTCAAAAGCCGGCAACGGCTTTTGGGGGGTGTCATTATTGGGGAATTAGTCATATACACCCCCCTAAACTTGCAAGCAAGTTTAGACCCCCTCGGAGAGGGGGTCATATGTAGGGGACGGCGCCCTCGACAGCCCGTTCCCGTAGGGGCGACCATTGGTCGCCCGCGGGCGGCGAATCGCCGCCCCTACGATAGACGATTTTAAAACACACGGGCGCCCCGACGTCCCGCATAACATAATAAATCAATAGGAGGATATAAAATGAAAACATTACCGTTCACAGGCTCGGGCGTTGCGATAATCACGCCGTTCGACGGTCAAAAGACCAACTATGACGAGCTTGGCAGACTTATTGAATTTAACATTGAAAACGGCACCGACGCGGTCATAATCTGCGGCACCACCGGCGAGGCGTCAACGATGCCGGACGAGGAACATCTCGCGGCTATCGAGTACACCGTTAAAAAGGTAAACGGCCGCATACCCGTAATCGCCGGCACAGGCTCAAACGACACCGCTCACGCGACAGAGCTTACGAAAAGAGCGGAGGAACTCGGCGCGGACGCGATACTTTCCGTAACGCCGTACTACAACAAAACCTCGCAGCACGGACTTGTCGCGCACTTTACGGCTATTGCGAACGCCGTTAAAATCCCGATCATTCTCTACAACGTTCCGTCACGCACGGGCATGTCGTTCAACATAGACACGCTGAAGGAACTCGCGAAGGTTGAGAACATCGTCGCGGTCAAGGAGGCGAGCGGCAACATCAGCTACATGGCAAAGGTCGCCGCGGAGGTACCCGAGCTTTACATATACTCCGGCAACGACGATATGATTGTCCCCGCACTGTCACTTGGCGGCAAGGGCGTCATATCGGTACTGGCAAACGTTATGCCGAAGGAGACGCACGAAATGTGCGCGAGCTTCTTTAACGGCGATGTGGAAAAGGCAAGAGATATGCAGCTTAAGCTGCTCACGCTCATAAACGATTTGTTTATCGAGGTAAACCCCGTGCCGGTAAAAACGGCTCTCAACATGATGGGCTTTAACGCGGGCAACCTGCGTATGCCGCTCGTCGAAATGACGGCGGAGCATAAGGCAAAGCTCGCGAAATCAATGGCAGAGGCGGGTATTAAGCTCGCGTAAAAAGGAGATACGTCCAATGATAAAGATAATAATGAACGGCTGTAACGGTAAAATGGGTCAGGTTATATCGCGTCTTGCCGCCGCCGATGACGAGTGTGAAATCGTCGCGGGGTTCGACGTGAATGACGCGAAGGAAAACGCGTACCCCGTGTTTACCGACCCCAGTGAATTTACGGGCGACGCGGACGTTGTGATTGACTTTTCGCACCCCTCGGCGCTCACGGGTATTTTAACGTACTGCAAATCACGCAGACTTCCCGTTATCCTCGCGACGACGGGTTACACCGACGAGCAGAAGGCTGAATTTAAGAGCGCGTCGGAGGAAATTCCCGTGTTCTTTTCGGCGAACATGAGCCTCGGCATCAATCTTCTTATCGACCTCGCGAAAAAGGCGACGAAGCTTTTGGAGGGCAATTTTGATATTGAGATTGTTGAGCGTCACCACAACCAGAAAATCGACGCACCGTCCGGCACGGCTCTGGCGATTGCCGACGCGATTGACGAAACGCTGTCCTTCCCCGCCGAGTACGTCTATGACCGTCACGCGGTTCGGAGAAAGAGGAAGAAAACGGAAATCGGTCTGCACGCCGTCCGCGGCGGCACGATTGTCGGCGACCACGAGGTTATTTTCGCCGGCACGGACGAGGTTATAGAGCTTAAGCACAGCGCCCACAGCAAGGAGGTTTTCGCCGTCGGCGCGATCAAGGCGGCTAAGTTTATCGCGACCAAACCCGCCGGTATGTATAATATGAGCGATATTATAAGCGAACTGTGATTTTGCGGCGCGGAACGGCAGAAGCTGCTCCGCGCCTTTTTGGTTGTCAAAAAACTTTTCCGAAATATTTACAACCTTCAAAAAGTATGATATAATTTCTCTACCACATATTTTTTGAATACAATTTAATATTTTTCAAAAATATTCTTTTTTTAAGAATATTCTTTTGACGTTCCGAATAAAAGTTTGTATTAGCAAAAAATGCAGGCTTTATATCGGAATACTTTTATTTGGAATAATCCGTATTCAAAAAATGTGTGGTAACATTAAATCTAAGCCGCGTTTTTATGCGTGGCATGGATTTATGTCACGCATTTTTTATTTTTAATTTAAGGAGGAATTACCATGAAAAAAATCATCAGTATCTTAGCGGCTTGTATGATGTTTACAGCCGCAACAGCAAGCGCAGCGGATATTGCGGTCGAGATAAACGGTCAATATCTCGGCTTTGACGTGCCGCCGACAATGCAAAACGACCGCGTACTCGTCCCTATGCGCGCTATTTTTGAGGCATTCGGCGCGCAGGTGGATTGGAACGGCAACACACAGCAAATTATCGCGACAACTCCTGATGCCACGATTGAAATGAAGATTGACTCGCAGAGAATGAATGTCTTAAAATCCGATTTTACGCATCTTATAGACCTCGACCAACCGCCGGTAATAATCGACGGGCGCACTCTCGTTCCGGCGCGCGCGGTCAGTGAGGCGCTTGATGCGACGGTAAACTGGGACGGCTCCGGCAGCACGGTCAAAATTGACGCGGGTGTGGGAATAAGCGCGACCGAGGCGTTTTTCTACAAAGGCAACGCCTATTATTCAATGTGCAACGAGCCGGCAATATATGTTTGGGACGGAAATACAAACTATCGTTACGCTGCGGGCGGTGAGGTACATGGCATAGTTGTATATAACGATTACATTTTCTATTACAATTCCACAAGCGGCAAGATTTGCAGAATGAACCTTGACGGCAGCGACAGGCGAATTATGGCTTCCGCATATAAAGACCGTTTTGATAACAGTGATCCGGTGTTCATAATAAAAAGTGGGAAGCTGTATTGGCGCGAATTGGACACTGATTGGTGGGAATCAGGTGAAGGAGACAGCTACAGAATATGCGAAATGGATATAGAAGGCGGCAACAAAAAAATATTGGTTGAAGGAATAGCAAAGGCAGGTTTCAGTTTTTTTGGAGCATATAATACATCATGGGCAATCGGGAAAAATACAATATATTACGGTATTTTTCCGGAAGGAAGCGCCAGCTTAGATGATCCGTATTGGGGATGTCATCTTCACAGTCTCAATCTGACCACCGGAAATGACAGAGATTTAAACTCACTGGGAGTATATACGCTGTACGGCTTGGACGGCAACGGAAATGTGATATTTTCCAATGGAGCCAACGAGGAAAATAAAGAATACTATATAATCAACGAAAAAACAGACACTTTTACTCCGTATTCACAATTTTCACAATATGCCGATCAATGGTGGTATTATGTTAAAGACGGAAGTTACGAAAAAGCAAAAACCTATCGGCAACATCTTTCAAACGGGGAATATGAGCTGCTTACAGACGGTAAAATGCTCGGCAAAGATGATTCAACTATGCTGTTCGCGGTATCGACACTTTCGTATAAAGAAGATAGTGTTGAGCTTGGCAGAATAACAAACCAAGAGATATACGCGATGGATCTTGACGGAAACAATATGCGGCTTGTCAACGAATATTCCGATGATAACGGCGTAGTGCAGTCGAATACCGGCTTTGACAATTCGCAGTCTTCTCAGCAGACCACCTGCGCGATATGCCACGGCAGCGGAACCATAGACTGCAGCGTATGCCACGGCACGGGAAGACAAACACAATATTACACTCCCGGCTATGACGACGAGGACGTGAACAACAGAAGCTGTCTCACCTGCGGAGGCAGAGGCAAAAAGACCTGCATCGTATGCGGCGGAGACGGAATAGTGCATGACTAACCCACACAAAAAAGCGTATCACGTTCAACGTGATACGCTTTTTGATATTCTTATTTAATCAGTCCGCGAACATCGGGGTTGAGAGGTATCTCTCGCCGGTGTCGGGCAGGAGTGCGACGATTGTTTTACCCTTATTTTCGGGGCGTTTCGCAAGCTCGGTCGCAGCCCATACCGCCGCGCCGGAGGAAATACCCACGAGCATACCCTCCGTTCTCGCGATTTCCTTACCCTTCGCGAACGCGTCGTCGTTTTCGACTCTTATGATCTCGTCGTAAATGTCGGTGTTGAGCGTTTCGGGAACAAAGCCCGCGCCGATACCCTGTATCTTATGCGCTCCGGCTCTGCCCTCGGACAGTACCGGCGACGATGCCGGTTCTACGGCGACAATTTTAACCTCGGGCTTCTTCGACTTCAGATACTCGCCCACGCCCGACAGCGTGCCGCCCGTACCTACGCCGGCAACGAATATATCGACCGCGCCGTCGGTGTCGTTCCAGATTTCGGGACCTGTTGTCGCCTTGTGATAGGCGGGGTTCGCGGGGTTTGTGAACTGACTCGGTATAAAGCTGCCCTCTATCTCCGCGGCAAGCTCGTGCGCCTTCGCTATCGCGCCCTTCATACCCTGCGCGCCGTCGGTAAGAACAAGCTCCGCACCGTATGCCTTCAAAAGATTTCTTCTCTCGACGCTCATCGTTTCGGGCATCGTGATTATTATTCTGTAACCGCGCGCCGCCGCAACTGACGCAAGACCTATACCGGTGTTACCCGAGGTCGGCTCGATTATTACGCTGCCCTTTTTAAGCTTACCCGTTTTCTCCGCGTCGTCCACCATAGCTATTGCAATTCTGTCCTTTACGCTGCCTGCCGGATTGAAATACTCCAGCTTTGCCAGAACAGTTGCCTCCAAATTGTTTGCACTCTCGTAATTGGTAAGCTCCAAAAGCGGCGTGTTGCCGACAAGCTCCGTTATTGCCTTATATATTTTTGACATTATATTTTCCTTCTTTCCTAAAAATTCAATCTGTTTCTGTTTTTGATAAGCACCGGTATTATAACAGCCGACGCTGCCATGCTCATTGCCCACTGTATCGGCGACGACACGAGCGACACAAGCGCCTGCGCCATTCCCAAAATCGGGAACTCTGCTACGAAATATCCGCCCGTCACTATCACGAGCGACACTGCCGCCGCGAGTATGTACCGCTGTGCGCTCTGCTTTTCGTGCAAGATTTTACCTATCGTAAATCCGAGTATTCCCTTTATTATGAGCGTCGGTATACAGTATATCGGAAATCCCGAAATCAAATCCGCCAGGCTGTGACCTATCGCGCCGACAGCCGCTCCCGCTACGGGCCCCATTACAAGCGCCGCCGCGTAGATAACGCAGTCGCCGAAATGCACGTAACCCTCGCCTATCGGCACCTTCGGAAATATCGTCAGCACGCACGCGAGAGCCGCGAGTACCGCGCACCGCGCGATAAATACCGTTTTGTTCTTCATTGCTATCCCTTCTTTGATGTTGTTACAGTCATTATACCACTGCTTTAAACGCATCGTCAAGGGCTTCGATAAGGTCAATTACGTTTTCCGTACCTATCGACAGTCTTATTGTATTCGGCTTTATGCCCTGCTCAAGAAGCTCCGCCTCGGTGCACTGTGAATGTGTGGTCGTCGCGGGGTGTATCACGAGCGATTTAACGTCCGCGACATTGGCGAGCAGCGAGAAAATCTCAAGGTTATCTATAAACTTTTGAGCCTTCGCCGCGTCGCCCTTAATCTCGAACGTGAATATGCTTCCGCCGCCGCTCGGAAGGTACTTTTTATAAAACTCGTGACCCTCCTCTGTCGGAAGTGAAGGGTGGTGCACTGCCTCGACCTGCGGGTGGCTGTTAAGATATTCAACAATTTTAAGCGCGTTTTCCACGTGACGCTCAACTCTGAGCGACAGCGTTTCAAGTCCCTGAAGGAATATAAACGCGTGGAACGGTGAGAGCGTCGCGCCTGTGTCGCGAAGCAGTATCGCTCTTATGTACGTCACAAACGCCGCTGCGCCGACCGCCGCCGTAAAGCTTACGCCGTGATATGACGGGTTCGGCTCAACGAACTGCGGGAACTTACCCGACGCCGCCCAATCGAACTTGCCGCTGTCAACGATAACGCCGCCTATCGCAGTACCGTGACCGCCGATGAACTTCGTCGCGCTGTGTACGACTATATCCGCGCCGTACTCGATAGGTCTTACGAGGTACGGAGTAGCGAACGTGTTGTCAATCACTAGCGGAAGGTTGTGTGCGTGCGCGATTTTCGCTACGGCTTCAATGTCGATTATGTTTGAATGGGGGTTGCCGAGCGTTTCTATAAATATCGCCTTCGTGTTATCCTGTATTGCGTTCTCGAACGCGTTTTCCTCGTACGGGTCAACGAACGTCGTCGTTATGCCGTAGTGAGGAAGCGTATGCTCAAAGAGGTTGTATGTGCCGCCGTATATCGTCTTTGACGCGACAATGTGACCGCCGTCCTGCGCGAGCGCCTGTATCGCGTATGTGATAGCAGCCGCGCCCGACGCCGTAGCGAGAGCCGCAACACCGCCCTCGAGTGCCGCAATTCTCTGCTCGAATATATCCTGTGTGGGGTTTGTGAGTCTGCCGTAAATGTTGCCCGCGTCGCGCAGACCGAAACGGTCGGCGGCGTGCTGTGAGTTGTGGAACACGTAGGACGTTGACGCGTAAATCGGAACGGCTCTCGCGTCCGTTACCGCGTCCGCGCTCTCCTGACCTACGTGAAGCTGTAAAGTTTCAAATCTGTAATTTTTATTTGACATGGTTATTACCCGCTTTCTTCATTATATTTTATGGTTATCCCTTTTATCCGTAATTTTCAACATCGACACATTCGGTCGTCCTTAATGTTTTTCAGCCGCAGTACTAACATGCTTCGTCACCCTTTCCGTAATTCTTCCTTTTCCTATCGAATTACTATGCTTTACATTATAGCACCTTTTTCCCGTTTGTCAAGGGATTTTTTAAATTTTTTTGAAAATAAAAGAAAAATGTGATAGAATGGTATGGTAGAATGGGAAATTGTGATTTTGTGCATTATTGGGATGTGTCACAAATGCGGGCGACCGCAAGGGTCGCCCCTACGGCGCTAAATATATAAAATACGGGTGTAGGGGCGACCCTTGCGGTCGCCCGTCCAAGATAACCCGAATGCAATAGGGTTGTCGTGGGAACGGGCTGTCGAGGGCGCCAGCCCCTACGGCGCACAATTTCAAAATTACGGTTGTAGGGGACGGCGCCCTCGACGTCCCTCATTACATTACGCCGCTAAATCACAATTTAATCACACGGAGGTTGCAAATGATACGAATAATGATGATATGCTACGGCAACATATGCCGCAGTCCGATGGCGGAGTTTCTCCTGCGCGACATGGTACAGAAGCGCGGTATCGGCGACAAATTCTACATAGCGTCCGCCGCGACAAGCACCGAAGAAATCGGTAACGGCGTGCATTACGGCACTCGCCGAAAGCTTGCGGAACATGGCATTTCAACGGACGGCAAGACGGCGGTACAGCTTAAACGCTCCGACGCTGACAGGTACGACTATTTTATTGGTATGGATTCGCAGAACATACGCGCAATAACGCGCATACTCGGCGAGGAGCATCGGGACAAAATTTTCCGCCTGCTCGATTTCTCCGACAATCCGCGCGATATTGCCGACCCGTGGTACACGCATAATTTCGACGTTACATACGACGATATTGTCGAGGGCTGCGAGGCTTTTCTCAAATATATAGATGATTTTTCGTAAAAAACATTGTCAAACGGATGAAAATGGTATATAATGATTCAGTCTGTAGAATAAAACCGAGGAGGATTTTTAATAAATGGAAAACACGGAAAATACAAAGGAATTATCGGCTCTCCTGCAGGTGCGCCGCGACAAGCTCACCGACCTTCAAAACGAGAGCAGAGATCCGTTCAAGATTACGAAGTTTAACCGTACTCATACATCGGGCGAGCTTAAGGATGGCGCGCGCGAGGAACAGCGCGAGCTTACAAAGCGCGGCTCGGACGAGGTTGAAATAATCACCGCGAAAATTTCAAAATACGACGGTCAAAATGTTACAGTTGCCGGCAGAATTATGTCAAAGCGCGGCATGGGAAAGGTTGGATTTGTCCACATCGCGGACATTGACGGGCAAATTCAGCTTTTCGTCAAGAAGGATATTCTCGGCGAGGACGAGTACAACCGTTTCAAAAAGCTCGACATCGGCGATATAGTAGGCGCGCACGGCGAGGTGTTCACCACGCAGACGGGCGAAATTTCTATAAGAGTAGATGAAATAACGCTGCTCACAAAATCGCTGCAGCCGCTGCCCGAGAAGTTCCACGGCATGACCGATACGGATCTGCGCTATCGTCAGCGTTACATTGACCTCATTATGAACGAGGATGTAAAAAAGACGTTTATGAACCGCTCGAAAATCATCGCGTCTATCCGCTCGTACCTGAACGGTCAGGGTTTTTTGGAGGTCGAAACGCCGATGCTCGTATCAAACGCGGGCGGCGCGGCGGCAAGACCGTTCGAAACGCATTTTAACGCGCTCGACGAGGACTTCAAGCTGCGTATTTCACTGGAGCTTTACTTAAAGCGCCTTATCGTCGGCGGCTTCGAGAAGGTTTACGAGATTGGCAAAGTGTTCAGAAACGAGGGACTCGACACGCGCCACAACCCCGAGTTCACGCTGATGGAGCTGTACCAGGCGTATACCGATTACCACGGCATGATGGATCTGACGGAAAATATGTACCGCCACGTCGCGCAGGAGGTGCTCGGCACGACGAAAATCACGTATAACGGCGTGGAGATGGACCTCGGCAAGCCGTTTGAGCGAATCACAATGGTCGACGCGGTGAAGAAGTATTCGGGCGTTGACTTCAGCGAAATACACACGCTCGAAGAGGCGCGCGCGGCTGCGGACGCTCATCATGTGGAATACGAAAAGCGCCACAAGAAAGGCGATATTTTGAACCTTTTCTTTGAGCAGTTCGCCGAGGAGCACATGATCCAGCCGACGTTCGTAATGGATCACCCGATCGAGATTTCGCCGCTCACGAAGAAAAAGCCGGACAATCCCGAATATGTGGAGCGTTTCGAGTTTTTCATGAACGGCTGGGAAATGGCAAACGCGTACTCGGAGCTGAACGACCCCGTTGACCAGCGCGAGCGTTTCAAGGCGCAGGAGGAGCAGCTGGCGCAGGGCGACGAGGAAGCGAACACCACCGACGAGGACTTCATGCGCGCGCTCGAGATAGGTATGCCCCCCACCGGCGGCATTGGCTTCGGTATCGACCGTATGTGCATGCTCCTCACCGACTCCCCCGCAATCCGCGATGTGCTGCTGTTCCCGACAATGAAACCGATTGAAGGGTAAACGTAACATTATAAAGGCGCTCAAAAATCGCATAAACAAGCCGTTTACGGGCATTTACACATTAAAAGCAAAAGCACAAAATTACGCCGAATTTGCGAACATTTAGGCGGATTTGCGAACAATTTGCGAACAAACCAAGCAAAAAACGCTGCAGGGACCATTTTCCCCGCGGCTTTTTTTGCGTATTGACAACATAACAGAAAGGGGAGAGCTACACAATGGACCTTACACAATACGACAACCCGCTCACGCCCAAGTTTTACGCGGACGGGTTAAGGGAAGAAGGTATAATCGGCAACGATGAGGCGGTGAAAGCAGTCGCTACGCTTTTCTATAAAACGGGCGAGGGATTGCCCGGTACAATGCTGATAGCCGGACCGACAGGAAGCGGCAAAACGGAAATTTTCCGCGCTTTGCGACGATTTACGCACGAAGACCTTATTAAGATCGTGGACGCTACAGCGATAACGCCCGCGGGTTTCAAGGGCGATTTCAAAATCACAAATCTAATAAAAGACCTTGCCTCGCCGGGGATTTTGGTGCTTGACGAAGCGGACAAAATGCTTGAACCTCACACCGGCGGAGACGGCACGAACTACACCGATATGCTGCAAAATGCTTTGTTGAAAATTACAGACGGTGATGATAAGGTTTTAATCTCAAAAGACGACGGGAGCGGCGCCATGACATACGTGGACACTTCCCGCATTTCCGTCGTATTTGTCGGAGCGTTCCAAAGGCTGCTTGAAAAGAAAAGCCTCGAATCCGGCGGCATTGGTTTCGGTAACACTCCGCGCCATAAATGCGATTACTCGAACACTACCATTACGCAAGAAGATTTGGTCGGTTACGGAATGAGAGAAGAACTTGCGGGCAGAATACAGCAGATAATTTGCCTTGATTCGCTGACGCTTGAAACAATGCGGGAAATAGGGCTAAAAGCAGTAAAGGACATCTCGCGGCGTATCAAGCGCGACATAACAATAGACACTGATACGCTTAATAAAATCGCGAACGAGGCGCTGAAAAAGTCTTTCGGGGCGCGGTGGTTGAAGTCGGAAATTATACGCTTATTTGACGCACAACTTTACGAAGATCCGAACAAGCCAAGCTACACACTCGCATACAGAGACGAAGCCGCTGACATACAGAGCGCAGATGATGAATTGCCGTGGTGGGAATGATACCCGCCGCGGCTTTTTTTGGTATATAAAACAACTTCATTCAGTCGGGTGCAACACTGCATTTATTAAAGAAGGAGTTGATTTACAATGCAAAACGAAAAAGAGAAACGCGAGGCTCAACCACTGCTTGCTACAATTGTGATGTACCCAAGCGGCACAGCCGGTGTTGCTCAGGGCTCACACCTAAGCTACAATGATAAGCGAATTGTTATGAAACACACGGGAATGTATTGGCAGCTGATTACGCAGGAATTGAAAAAACAGACGCTGCATTGTCTTTTGAGTTTAACATTATTGCTATACCATGACAGGTAACACATCGCCGAATTCTGTGCCGAAGTCACCGCGCACGGCAGCGCGGCAATCGCCATAACCGCCAAAGCAGCGTTGAAATAAATTTTTCATAGTAGTCCGCCTCTTATAATAATTCAATTTACAATAATCAAATGAGTTTAACGGTAAATCACCGTAAAATCCTCCGCCGTCATTTTGAACGCTTCGTAGAAATCAGCGCGGAAATCCGACGCGTTATCATAATCCATATTTTTTGCGACAAAATCCACGTCCAAATTGGGATCGCAGAAAAGCAGATGCTTTGCGTTTTCCATACGCAGCTTATGATAATAGCTGTCAGCCGACATAAAAAATATATTATAGAACATATCATTCATGTTCTCGCGCGAAATGCCGAGCGCGGACAGGAGTCCGTCGTAGGGAATACGCGCCCGACGGTAATTTTTCTGCATATAGTCTATTATCGGCTTTATGAGCAGGCTGTTTTTGTCGTACACGTAATTGTCCGCCTCGATAAGCACTGCGCCGAGCTTGCCTATAAGCGAATACAGCACCGCCGAAATTTCCGCGCCGTTTTCCGCCTGCTTGCCGTTAAAGCCGAAAACGATGTCAAAATACCTTCGCATAATATCCTTTTCGTTCTCGGACAGACGCACCACGCGAAATCTTCCCAGACCGCAGTAATGCAGCAGCGGATGCAGCCGCCTGCTCGTGAATGCAATGTGGCGCATACGCATATCGCCGTCGCAGCGAACACCGAAAAGATTGCCCGAACCGACGAAAATAACGTCGCCGGCGGAAAACTCCGTTTCGGGATTTTCCTGTGCTATGGCGTACCCCGGTTTATCCGGCAGAAGGAGCTGATGGCACGCGAAACCGTCCATGCGCATCTTCCCGTCAATCACATGGTCTGTTACGTCCGATAACGCAAGCATATATTTATGCCTGAAATCCGATACCCGCATAAAATTTACCTCACTAAAAATTATATATCGCCTGGTGGCGGAACTGCGCCGGCGTAAAGCCGGTTTTGGCTTTAAATACCTTTGTGAAATAGCTTACCGAGCCAAACCCCGATTTGGTCGCCACAATCCGTATCGGCATATCCTTATTTTCGGTAAGCAAAACTTTTGCCTTACCGACGCGCGCGTGCTGCAGAAAGTCGTGCGGCGTCATACCGTACACGCTTTGGAACAGCCTGCACAGGTGCGGATGCGACATACCGGAATGTGCGTCTATCATTTCTGCCGTAAGATTGCAGTCGCCGCAGTGAGTTTTTATATACTGCACCGCGGGCATAAGCCTTTGAACGTCAGCCTCGATATTTTTCGACGAGCTTGTGCAGCATATCGACATAAGCGTAAGCAGATTGTGAAGCCTTACGGACGCGGTTATGTGCCTTGAAGCGGTATCGCTTTTGTATGCGTCGTACACATCCCAAACAAGAGAACGCAGAAGTTTGCCTTGCTCGCCGTCTACGGAAAGCATACCGCTCGTGGGCAGGTTTAGACTGGTGTATATGCTGCTCAGTTCACAGCCCGAAAAGAGAATAAACAAAACCTTCCACGGACGAACTGCGGGCTTGTATCCGTGGGGCGTTTCGGGCATGAAAAAGAACATGTCACCGGGACGCACCGCGCTGACATGACCGAGCGAATTTGTAAAAATGCCTTCACCTTCAAGGCACAGCGAAATCATGCCGCACGTTCCGAGTCCCGCCTCGCGCGACGTTATTTTTGTTTCCGTATGCTCTTTTACACCGTGTACAACCAAGGGGAGGAGACACATCTCCTTTTCGGTCGGTTCTTTGAACATAAATATCATCCGTCCTTTTTAAAAATTATATCATCATAAATACATAAAATCAAGCAAATACGACAATCAACCGCTTTTTTCGGTGTGTAATTTTATATCATTCGTGTTATAATATTATAATTTACTCATGGTCTGCGGTGTGGTAATATATAATTAAGAATATTATTTTTTGAAGGGAGTTTTCGTATTATGAAGTTCAGAAAATCAATAAGTTTGTACACGGCATTGATTATGCTCGTGTCGATGTTTTCACCGTTCGGCGCTCTGTCAACGGCAACGGCGTCGGGTGAAAATCATGTAATTTTTGCGATGAATTTTGACGAAGCGTCGGACAGCAAAACACCGGCACCGCAGGTCGGTCAGGCTGTTATTGAAGCGGGAAGCGGAACGGCTGTCGCATTTAAAGCACCGGAAAACGTGGACGGACATAACACTAACGCCGCGTATTTTCCGGGAGGTGGCAGCAAAACCAACCCAACATGGATTGAAGCGAAAAACGGCGACGGTAATCCGCTGTTCAGCGGCATAGACGGCGCTGTTGTTTCCATGTGGATATTGCCGGAAGATGTGGGAAGCAATACAAGCTGGCTTTATTCTGTTACGAATGCAGGAGACGGGCAATTTGAAGGCGCCGCTGTAGCGTCGCAGCGCGAATATATAGCGGCGTTTATCACATCGGGTAAACTTCTCAGATGTGAACGCGGCGCGGCGACAAATTCAACATCATATTTCATTGAGAAAGCCTATCCCGAGGAAACGAACGGACACAGAATTGATATAATCGAAGGCGAAAATATTCAGGAAGTATATGTTGACGGAAATCTCTTTATGGAGGGCGGCACTAATAAAACCATATCGCAGATACTCGGCGAGAAAGGAACAAGGAGCAGTTCCTGTTTTAAAATCGGTTTTATAGGCTGGGGCGAAACATTTAAGGGCTACATAGATGATGTCGTAGTATATGACGTTGCGCCCAACGTTAATCTCGGAATGACAGAGATTTCGGACGAATCCGTAGCGCTTCCCACACCCGCCGCTGACGCTGGCTATACCGTAAAATGGAGCGCTGAAGGAAGCTCGCCGATTTCTATTGATGAAAACGGCTATGACGCGACTATAACCAAGCCCGAAACAGATACCGATGTAAAGCTTACCGCGACAATCACTATCGGCGAGGGTGACGGCGATACATATAAGAGAGAACTCACAAAGGATTTTACCGTAAAGGTAAAAGGCACGACAAAGTACGCCGCTGAGGTTGACACAGGTTCAAACGATTATTTGGAAATAGACGGCGCGGAAAGCGAATTCTTGGAAGCCGCTCCCGTCACAGTTAATGTAAAGGGCGCTGTTCCGGCGGGACAGTACATAAAGTCCGTAAAAGCAACCCAAGCCGACGGAGAAGAAACCGTTACGGCTACAAAGATCGGACTTAAAAAGTACACCTTTAATATGCCCGCGTATAACGTAAAAGTATCGGCAGAGCTTGCGAATATTCCCGATGATTTAAAGGATAAGCTTGCGGAAGCAAATAAAAAGTTTGACGCAACAGGCGCGGACAGCTCAAAGCTCACAGACATGGGTTTTGAAGAAAATACGAGCGCGGACGAGTCAACTCCCGATGTTAAACACGCTTCCGTTATGGCGAACAAAAATACACAAACCACTCCCGTTACATTTAACGGTACGGACGGCTACGGCAAAAACGCCGATTGGTTTATGGTAGAGTTTGTGCCGTCGTCGTTCGGTAAAGGTAAGCCGGGATTTAACGATATGTGGTTTACCGATATGGACGGTACCGCGAGATACGGATTTTGTTACGCGGCACACGATGACGGATTTTTCTCCGGCGCAGGTGAAAGGAACGCTCCCGGCAAAAGCACTGACAGACTTGCCAATCATACAGGCACAACACCTGTATCAAGCAATATAACATCGTTTACATATACGGACGACGCGGACGTATGCCATATTTTGGTAGAAAACGGCACGGACGGGTATACCGTTAAGATGTATAAAAACTATGAGCTTATTGTTACTGAAAGCTATTCGGGAAAGTTTAACGGTATAAATAAACTCGGTATGTTTACCGCGACCGGCTCTAATGATTTACCCGTAAGCTTCGGCAACTTAAAAATCTATTCCGACATACCTCACGAGGGTACTCCGAATATCGAGATAGATTATGAAAACGAAAAACTCACAGGATTTGATGAGGGCGGCTCGTACACGATAAACGAGGAAGAAGTATCGCCCGACGCTTCGACACACACGCTGTCCGTAACGGAGTATATTCCGACTGAGAACACAGAGACGCTTTCAATAGTTAAAAAGGGAAGCGAAGGCACGACAAAGGACAGTGCAGCGCAGTCGCTCGTTGTTCCCGCGCGTCCGGCTGCTCCGGCAGGCGTGACGGGCGAAGCTCCGACGGCAGAGGGCGGCAAGGGCAAGCTGAAAAATACTACGGATGGTATGCAGTACAGGGAAAAGACTGACGGAACCGGCGGCATGTGGACGGATTGCACGGCGAGTGAAACGGAAGTTGTCGCGGGCAAGACATACGAGGTTCGCACAAAGGCGACAGCAACAGCGTTCGCGTCATTGGCGGCAGATGTGGAAGTAGGAGCATACGTTGCGCCCGAACCGCCCGACGAGTACCCGACACGTCTTTTCTACGCGAATTTCGATGAAAACGAAATTGAGGCTGTAAAAGGTAAAATCACGAACCAAGGCGTGACCGTTGCGGAAGATAACGGCAATAAAGTTGCGAGCTTTGACGGTTCCCACTATATGGAAATCGCGAAAGACGACGGCACTCCGCTCCTGAATGGTACGGAAACGGCGGCTATCCACATTAAGGCGAAGCCTGCGAACACAACCGCCGACTGGTACTTCTACGCCGCTCCCGACGCAACGAGCCAGACCGACAGAACAAAAACCGGCGGCACAAAAGAAATGTACATCGGCGCGGCGAATATAGACGGCGTGCTTAATCTTGAACGCTACAAGGGCGGACGCGAGGGTATGCCCGCAGTAAAGTCAACGCTTGCGAAGGACGCATGGCATGATCTTGATTTCCTCTTTAACGAGGACACCATGGAGGCGTATATTGACGGAAAATTCGTCGGCTCGCAGACGTATACGGGCGCGAAGCTTTCCGAAATCCTCGGCACGGCTGACACGCAGGTATTCTACATAGGCAAAGCCAACTGGGGAACGGGCGAATACTTAAAGGGCATGGTTGACGACATTTCCGTTTACTCGATTGCTCCGATTGTTGACATTGAAAATAAGAGCATAACCGATTTGCTCACGCTCCCGACCGTTGACGCAGACGCGGGTTATACCGTGGAGTGGACGAGCGATAAGCCCGAAGTTATCAAAATTGAAAACGGCGCGGCAACGGTAAAACAGCCGGCGGCAGATACAGCGGTAAAGCTCACAGCCAAGATAACATACGGCGCAGGCATTAACATATCGAAGGATATTACCGTAACGGTTCAGGGACAGACCGCGCTTAAAGTAACGGTTGACGACGCGGTTCAGGATAACGTAACGGTTGACAAAACCGAAGCATATTTGGGTGATGAGATTAACGTAACCGTAACCGCGCCCGACGGCAAGGTCATAAAGGACGTTAAGGCCGGTGATATGAGTATTCTCACAAGCGGCAGACACGGCGCGTATAAATTCACTATGCCGTCGTCGGATGTAAAGGTAACGGTTGAATTTGAGGAAAAGAAACAGACCGCGGTATTCCATTTTGAGGACGGCACGGCTGACGGAATTACATACGTGCAGGAGGGAAGCGCAGGTACAATGGAATTTGCGGACGGCAAGACCGACAAGGCTTTAAAGCTTACTCCGAGCGCTAAAAACGGTTGGTATGGCACGCTTGACAAATTCCCGCTTTCGCTGAGCTTCTCCGTAGGCGCGTGGATAAAGCCCGCAGATATGGATAATTGGTGGCAGAGAGTATTCGATTTCGGCACAGGCGAGGGTAACAGTATATTTGTCACCACGCGCGGTGAAACTCCCAATGCGAAATCGGAGGGTACATACCGCATGGATGCTTTCGGAGCGGGCATAGATTCGCCCACAAAACTTACCGTGAACGAATGGGCATACATAACGGTAACTTACGATGAGGCGACCGATAAGGTAACGCTGTATCTTAACGGCGAATCGGTCGGAACGGCAACATGTACCAAAAATATGGCTGAGGTTTACGGCGGTACTGCAAATTATATAGGAAAGTCGCAGTATGCGGCGGATGCTCTTTACAGCGGTCTTATAGACGAAATGGTAATCTACAATTACGCGATTACGGCGGATGAGATAAAGGAGCTTATGGGCGTTGAGGAAACTCCCGCACCTACAGCGACACCGAGTGCAGCACCTACCGACGCGCCGACAGCAACGCCGAGTGCGACACCAACAGACGAGCCGACAGCGACACCGAGCGTAACACCGACAGATGCGCCGACAGCGACACCGAGCGTAACACCTACAGACGCACCAACGGCAACGCCGAGCGTAACACCGACAGATGCGCCGACAGCAACTCCGACGGCAACGACAGCGCCGAAGCCCGACGATTCAAGCGAACACCTAAAGGGCAACATCGTTGACGGCACATATGACACGGTATTTGACGCTTCGGCTATTGAGGACTCGTTTACCGATAAAAAGGTTGATGATGAGGAAGCTCTTTCGGGCTGGACGTCAAACTGGAGCGGCGAAAACAACTCAAAAGGAATGAACGTTAATTTTATAACCGACGGCGACAAGCAATGGTTCCAGTTCTACGGTCCCGTTATCGCGGCAAGCGGCACACCGGCGGATCTGTACACACCGAAATACGGAAGCTCGGCGAAGTGGTTCGCGATAGATTTCCTTATGAGTTCCAGTATTGAAAAGGGTACGGGAGATCCGGTATTCTGTCATGACGCGGTTCTGCTCGACAATGATAAAAAGCCTATTTTCGGCTACGCGTACACAACTCACGACGATGGCTTCTTCCCCGGCTCGGGCGAACGCTCGTACGACGCTGACGGCACATACACCCAAATGCAAAGCGGTGATAATTTCGCAAGCTTCCTCGGTCAGGACAACGGCACGGCGGGAGTATTGTACGAAAACGGAAAATCCGTAATGCGTATAATCGTTGACAACGGAGTGAAATATGACGGTCAGGACGCGTATGCCGTAACATGCGCGATAGATAAGGATGGTACGGGTAATTTTGAAGTTATCAGCACGCGCTATTATAAGGGCAGCGCGAACGGCTTCGGCGGAATAAGAGAAGCCACGATTAATACCAAGGAATGGTATAACAACGCCCGCTACGGAAACATGAAGGTTTACGTGGAAAAGGAAGCGCCGACTCCCACAGCATCACCGAGCGTATCTCCTACAACTTCACCTAGTGCAACACCGACAGACGCACCGACAACAACGCCGAGTGCAGCACCTACAGACGCACCGACAACAATGCCGAGCGTAACGCCTACAGACGCGCCGACAGCGACGCCGAGCGTAACGCCGACCGACGCGCCGACGACAGCGCCGAGTGTAACGCCTACAGACGCGCCGACAACTACGCCAAGTGTAACGCCTACAGACGAGCCGACAGCATCACCGAGCGTGTCACCGTCACAAAAACCGACACTGACGTTTGATGTTACGGGAGCGGTTAAAAACAGTGACGGCACAGCGGCGGCAAACCGCAAGCTTACATTGAAACCGCTCGGATTGGAAACGACTACGGACGAGAACGGCAATTACGCGTTTGACGGAGTTGAGGCGGGCAGCTACAATATAGTTGTTGAAACGGGCGACGGAAAAACGGTCACAACGCTTATTGACGTAACGGACGGTAATGTCAGCGCGGACATAACGCTTCCCGCCGCTAATGTCGCAAGCGCGGTTGAAACAACCGACAGCGACACCGGTTCCGATATAAAGGTAGAGGACATTGTTGTGGGCGGTCTTGACGAGCTTGCCGATGCGGTTGCCGATGCGCTTCCCGACGCGGATAAGACAAAGGATATTGAGGTCAAAATGACCGTCGAGAGTAAGAAGGAGGACGCTTCCGACACCGAGCAGCAGGCAATAAAGCAGGAGAGCAATAACAAAGCCGAAAAGCTTGATTACATTGATATAGACATTATTAAAACTGTAGGCGTGTCGAGCGAAAACATCACCGAGACGGCAAACCTTATCAAAATCATTATTCCGTTCGTTACGGACGGCAAGAAGGATATAACGGTTTACCGTTACCACGGCGGCAAAGCCGAGACAATGGCAAGCAGCGGTACGGGTGAGCGTTATGAGGTCGGTGACGGAGTTGTCACAATTTACGCGCAGAAATTCTCGACGTATGCTATTGCGTACAATGACGACACAACGGCGCCGAGCGCTTCGCCTTCGCCTACACCCAAGCCGAGTACGGGCAGCACATCGCGCGGCAGCGGCAGCGGCAGAGGATCGGCGGTAACAACACCGAAGCCCACCGCGTCACCAAAGCCAACGGCGACAGCCGAACCGACGGCGACGAGCGAACCTGGGAGCAAGCCGACCGACGCGCCGCAGCCTACGGCAAAACCGAGTGATACTGAGAAAGCAATGCCGTTCACGGATGTTGCGGAGACGGATTGGTTCTACGACGCTGTTTATAACGCTTACGTAAATAATCTCATAACCGGCACGAGCGAAACGACATTCGCTCCCGAAGCAGCACTCACGCGCGGAATGCTCGCGGCAATACTCGGACGTATGGAGGGCGTTTCCGCAGCGTCGGGAGCGACGGAGTACACCGACGTTGACGCGGACGCGTATTACGCGCCGTACATCGCGTGGGGTACGGAAAACGGAATACTCCACGGTATGGGCGACGGTACATTCCGTCCCGACGAAAGCGTGACGCGCGAGCAGGCGGCGAAAATTATCAAAGAGTATTACGACTACAAGGGAGAAGGCCCCGAGGGCGCGTGGGCTGTACGTCTCGACTACAGCGACATTGCCTCGATTTCGGACTGGGCTTTGGAAGGCGTAATGTTCTGCGCGATGAAGGATATTATGGTAGGACGCGACGGCGGATCGTTCGATCCGAAAGCAAATATCACCCGTGCCGAATGTGCGGCTGTAATCGGGCGTATAAAATAGTTGCTTTTCATGGGGTCCCTCCCGTGAAACACATACAACTCGGAAAATGACCGTTTGTAGAATACAAGCGGTCGTTTTCTGACATTACGGAGGTTTGTTTATGAAAAAGTTAATTCCCTCTTTGCTCGCGCTGACCGTTCTTATATCAGCCGCGCCGTGCAATATTAAAACCGCGAAGGCTGCCGGAGAAATTCCAGCGTTTCCGGGCGCGGAGGGCGGCGGTATGTACGCAACGGGCGGACGCGGCGGCACGATCGTACACGTCACAAACCTGAACGACTCCGGTGCGGGTTCACTGCGCGACGCGGTATCACATTCTGGAAGAATAGTCGTGTTCGACGTGGGCGGCACGATCAATTTAAAATCCGACATCTCGTGCGCCGGCAATGTCACCGTAGCCGGTCAGACTGCTCCCGGCGGCAAGGGAATTACGCTTAAGGGCGGAAAATTCGCGTTCGGCGGCGATAATACAATTGTAAGGTTTATATCCTCGCGTCCGGGCGAAAAGGGCGTGGAGTCCGATTACGACGCGTGGGGCGGCTCGAAGGGTTCAAATTCCATAATCGACCACTGCTCCATCGGCTGGGCGAACGACGAGCAGTTCGGCTTGTATTCGGCGAGCAGCCAGACGGTGCAGTACACTATTATAGGACCGTCCAACTGCGTGTCGTACCATTCAAAAGGCGCGCACGGCTTCGGCGTGATGTTCGGTGCGTCGAACAACTCATGGCACCACAATCTTTTGTGCCACTCGCTTTCGCGTAATTTCCGCGGCAAGGTGAGCGGCTCAAATCCTATGGAATTTGTAAACAATGTAATATACGACTGGGGCTACCAGACCGCGTACGGCTCAATGGGGCATTTGAATTATGTGGGAAATTATCTTAAAATGGGACCCTCGACAAAAGGCGGTCAGCGGTTTATAAATTTGTCGAGCGGTTCCCACTATGAGCTTTTCAGATTTTATCTTACGGGCAATAAAATAACACGACCCGACGGCACTCCGTATTCCGACGCGGTAAACACGAACAACCGGAACGGCGGCGTAAGCTATAACAGCCACGGCGCGGAAGCGGATTACCGTGTTGACACGTATTTCCCGATAAGCGCTTCAACGGGCGCGGACGTGTCTATGGCGAAATCGCCGGAAACGGCTGACGCTGCGTTTGAAAAAGTCGTGTCATACGCGGGCGCGTCGATAAATCCAGCTGACAACTCGCAGAGCGGATATAATTACGCGTCCGACGACACCCGCACGAAAATAGACGCGCAGGTGCTATACGAGGCGCGCACCGGCACAGGCTCGCTCACAGGCGGACGCGATTTTTCGACCGTGACGGACAGCGCCGTAAAGGACGCAATCAGCACCTACGGCATACAGTACTGCGACTATAATTCATACTATCCTCCCGCAACGCAGAAGGAGATAGTCGATACCGATTACGACGGTATGCCGGATGAGTGGGAGCTCGCCCGCGGGCTTGACCCGAATAAAGCGGCTGACGCTAAAAGCGACTATCTCGGCGACGGCTATAACAATATCGAATATTATATAAACGACTTGACGGTCAACGCATTCCCGAAAGGCGTTGTAACGGTTTCACCGACGACTGTCGATTTGGGCGAGGATTACGCTCATGCCAAGGCTGACGCGGACGCGATAACGCTTTCACCGACGACGATAAAGGAAGCGTCGGATTTAACGCTCCCGCAGACGGGCGCGCTGCACGGCTCAAAAATAGTGTGGAGCAGCAGCTCGTCCGCAATCCTCATGCAGAACAATCAAATTTCCGAGGTTATACGTCCCGACGGCGCAAACGAGACCGTTACGCTTACGGCAAGCGTCACCGTCGGAGATTTTACGATAAGGCGCGGATTTACCGTAACGGTAATAGGACTGCCGAAAAAGTTTGATTTCGGCGACGGCGCGGCTCAGGACGGCTATACCGCCGTTACGTCATCATCGGCGTACTCGCTCATGACGCGCTACGGTTTTATCGAAACGAATGTGGAAGGAATGACGCGCGCGCCGGGAGAAATCCCGTCCGGCTTTGACGCGCTGTACGGCGATCAGATTTTGTGCTCCGCGGTAAACGCTCCGTTTACCTTTAAGGCGGACGTTCCGAACGGAAAATATATTGTGACTGTCCACTACGGCAGCTGGAACGATGCGTTCGGTACAAATTACACAGTGGAAGGCGTTGTTTCCGGCAACCTTGAGTCAACCGCGTCGGCGCAATATAAAACAAAGGTTGAAGTTACAGACGGCGCAATCGACATAACCGTAAACAAGGGCGCGAAAGCGTGGGGCGGCTACATAAGCGGCATGGATGTAATCCCGATCGAAGCGCCGCCCATAGCAGAACCGCCCGACGAGGATCCGCGTGTAGAAACGGAGCTTTCGCCCGACAAAACAATAATTACCGCGTCGCCCGTAAACTGCGGTGAAGGTACGCTCATCTGCGCACTTTACGCAGGAGACGGGCTGATAAAATGCTTTACCGGGGAGTACACGGGCGACGATATGGATTTTGATGTTGTAAGCGGCGCGGACAAGGCGGTTGTCATGCTGTGGAACAGCATGGACGGTATGACGCCGACATGCGAAGCATGCAAAACAAACCTTCTCGGGCAATAAAAACAGAAAAACCACCCTCAACCTACAAGCGATTACCTTTTGGTAATCGCTTTTTCATGTTTGCTTCTATTTTCTCAGTTGCATTGTATTCAATACAATTCTCTTGATTGCCCGATTAACAGATTGCGGATTTGGAACATTGCCGTAACGGTTTTTAAATACAAATCCTGTCATTCCATCTATTACGGTTTCGTTTGCTCCGGTTTCTTTCTGCTCATTCTTAATCATTTCAAATGCGTCTCTGACTGAATCTAACATAGGAATTGTACGGATGCCTGTCTCTGTCTTTACCTCAGAAATATGCAATACTGATGTGCGCTTTTCTCCGACCGGATAATAAACAACGCTATGGTTAATGCTGATTACACCTTTTTCAAAATCCAAATCCTTCCACCGCAAACCCAACGCTTCACCGATACGACAGCCTGTACCGAATAAGAATACACATACCGATTATCTGAACTTCTCTGCATCTCTCCTTTAAGCAGAGCTCCTTCCCGCGAATCTTTTCTTGTCTTAGCCATTTTGATTCCCCTTCTAAAGTGTGTATGGCGTTTTTGCCAAAAAAGAAAGGACTGATGAAAGTGAAACAAAAATATTTACCGGGAACAGTTCGAGAACGGATGCGGGATTGAATGAAAAAATCAAACCTCACTCAATCAGAGCTAACAAAACGCATTGATATTGCGGAAAGCAGGTTACCAAAGGAACTAATCTTCAATTAGGAAATCAGCAGCAGTTACGCCTTCTCTGTACGGAATAAATGATATAATCAAGTTATCTTCCTTTATAGAGATCATGAACAATACCGCTGATAGCCTCTAAAACATTGCTTTTGCCCGATCTGTTGTTGCCAACCATTATTGTAAGACTATTTCCCGATTCAAAATTTACATTAAAATCTATTAAGTTTTTATAATTTTTAACAAATAATCCTTTTAATTTTCATTAAAAATCGTCTCCTCGAACTCTTTTTTTGCTTGTGTACGTAGTTTTGCGGCTTCCGCATGCTTTATTTTGATTTGATTTCTAATTGCAGAATTTTTTTTCACTATAGTTTCTTGAGTAATAACATCAGGATTGTCAGAATGTAGTGGTAATCTGGGCAGTGTCAACATCTCAAGAAAATCCGCACTTACACGCTGCTGACCGGCTGAACCGGTAAAATAGTTCATGGCAATTTTTCGTAATCTTTTGGTTCTCAGAAGGCAATGTATATATCCGGGAATAGCATTTTTATTTGTTCTAAACACGTGAAACTCTGTAGAACCATATGCAAACCCGTTTTTTAAATTTACCGCAACCGCACATTTTCCGTTTTGCATACATGGAGTTATCTTTGCCCATATAATGTCATTTTCTTGAAAAGCCGTATATCCTTTACTCTTGCTTACTTTTCCGGTCTTTTGTTCAATAATTTCACCATATATGTCGGATACGCATTCCATTGGTATAAACGAAACATCTTCAATATTTTCCGGATATATGGTTTTGGGGTTAATTGCACAAAAGAATTCTAATGGCAGATTGTCAAACTGTGACGATTTGAAAACATCCTGCGGCTTGATTGTATTGCTGTTCATTTTCGCGCCCCAACCGACCAGTTTAGAAAAACTTGTAGTTTTTAATAATTTTAAATCGTTTTTGTTTACAATGTTTTTTTCTATTTTTAACATATCAAAAATATAATTATCCATTTCTTCATTCAGCGAATCTGCTTCGAGCTCAAGTGCCTGAGCTTTCTTTATGCGCTTATTGTATTTTTCAACCAACTTATATTGAACATCTATTGGCGGCACAGGAATATTAATATTTGATAATTTGTCATACGATAATGTCTGTCGAACCGATCCTGTAGTATTATCTTTTATCAATGTGTTGAATATCGATGTTTTTAAAACAAGGTACAGATATTCCGGTAAAAGAGTTTCCTTGCATTTGAAAACGACATATGCCGGACTGATATACTCATTTGATAATTCAGCAGTTTTTAATCCAATGGAACCGACATTTACCCTGTAGGGATTGTATGTCAAATACCCATTCTCAACATAAATATAAGGTTGGTTTATGTTTTTTCCCAATTCCGTATAGGCATCAAACATACCGACTTCATTTGAAATACCTAAAATCCCGAACTTCCTTTCCGGTTCTTCATAAAGCTTTGTTTTTGCCGTAATATGAATTGTATGTTTGCCTATATTACTAATAGGATAATTTGAGGCAACGGATGTTGAAAAGAAGTATTTTACATTCCACTGTTCGGTTTCACTGAAGCGAATAGTCTTTAATAAATTACTTCTTACCACTTTAATTCAACCTCCTTACAATCAGAAATACGGCAAAGTTTACCCGAGGAATTTATGGTATAAGATATACGGCCCTCGGATTCTGTCCATAGCCTATTCTTGATTCTATATTCTTTATACTCATCTTTAAGATTTGGCAGCTGATTACCGGCAGAGAACGACCCTGTTGAAGTAATCCCTGCATCATCAACTATAGCAACGGGAATTTCGTAATCGAAATATTGTTTTGTAAGTGATTTTGCCTCTTCCGAGATTGTTTTTTCAAGATTTTTAAGCTCTCTTTCCGCATTGGTGATAATGGTTTTAACCTTAAGCTTTTTTGCCTTTTCTGTTTTAATTTTTTCTTTAAGAGTATTTATTTCAGCAATGTATTGCTCACGGACTTCTTGCTCAGCCTTTGTTTTTGCATCTGAATATTGCAATTCTTCTTCTTCGGTAAAACGCTTGAAGAATACAAGGCTTGGTTTTACGGTAGCGCCGGCGGCAATAAATACATCCTGAGGAATTGAGCAAATTAAAATTATTTTTGCTCTTCCTTCAAAATATTCTCTGACTTTTTGAAGATTGGATGTATTCAGTACGCCTTCCGGTAAAACCATTCCCATACGTCCACCCTTCTTAAGAAGACGCAGGCAGCGTTCCATAAAAAGAACCTCTGTAAGACCGGACATTGACCCGGTATCATACAATGAAAGCAGCTTTTTACCTATATTATCATTCACTTGTTTCAGTGCATTTTCGTAAGCCTCACCATATTTCTTTTTATATTTTTTAATTAAAGTTTCATCGGTAAACCTATCAGCTTCCGTAACCTTTTGATTTTTGTCGATACGCGCACCAAAAGGAGGGTTAGTTAAAATAACATCAAAACGCTCTTCGAAAATGCCGTTAACATTCAACAAACCGTCATGATGATGAACTCCACCGTGTCCATCACCATGCATAATCATGTTCATCTTTGATGTTCTTGCCATACGGGGATTAGCATCGGTACCATAAATACAATTATGTGACAAATTGTACATACGGCTGCCCTCTGTTTGTGTATCCAGCTCTTTATTTAAAATTGTCTGCATATTTTCAATACGCTTATTAACAGCGAGCTGTGCCGATTCTGAAAGATTTTCATAATTATCTCCCTCGATTTCGGTACGCAATTTTGCTTTTTGCGTCTTTATGTCATTCTCAATCTGTTCACGCACATATTCAAATGCTTTAATTAAAAAGCCCCCGCTGCCGCAAGTAGGATCACAAATAACTTCACATTCCTTTGGATCCAGGATTGACGTCATAAAATCTACAATAGTACGCGGTGTAAAGAATTGACCAAGTTCACCCCTGAAAGTTGTGCCAAGAAATTGTTCAAATGCAATTCCTTTGACATCGTCCTGTGTATCAGAAAGGTTATAGACTTGTAATTTTTCCAATATTTGTTCAAAACTGTTCTGACGAATCTTTATGTTTTCATTGTCATCAAACAATCTGTCTTCTTTAAAAACATCTTTTGTATCGTTAAACAAAATTTGCATGTACGGTAAATCAACACCACTTTTTTTGAGAGTTGGCCGGGTGTATTTTTCATAATCTTTTTCTAATTGTTGGAATTTTTTTAGTGTAAAAACCTCGCTTCCTCGTTTATCTCTTTCATAGCGAATCTTCATGAATAATATTTTGCTTATTTCATCAAAAGCAGCCTCGGGAGAAAGTTTATCATTGTTTCTAATGATGTTATGGCATGTACGAAGCATTTTAGTAAATTCTTCTCGTGTAAAGGTTTTCGTCTTTCCTAAAATCTCTTTTACCTTTTTATCAATAAGCGCTTCTTCCGCGGTGGGGATAGCGACAACTTCGACCAATTCTTTGGGTAAATATTCTTTATTAACATTAAAGTATTTTGTTTCTTTTTCATTTGTAGTCACAAAAAAACTTGCCCCCGCCCAAGAGGCATAATTATATCCCTGATAATAATCTTCTTCACGGATACGCACATTTTCTGCTTTACATTCAACAACTATAAAAGCAGCTTTACTTTCGTCTTTGTCCTTTTTCGATTTCCAAACAACAATATCAGCGCGTGCTTTTCCTTGACCGCGTTGAGAGTTGTTGACTTTGAGTTCTTGTGCCATTTGTTCAAGGGAATAACCATAGTCATCAACAAGTTTCTTTATATATTTTTGACGCACTTTTTCCTCCGGTGTTTCTATATGCCAGGAATTTGTCAGCGGACAAAATATTTTTCCGTTCTCTCTTTTTATTTGCAATTCACTCATATTATTTCTCCTGCTCAACTGTAATCAGATATTATTCTATGACTCTAAATCATTTCTTTATACTCAACCAAACTCACATTACCCATCTCATTTGCTCTATCAATACAACCTTTTGTAAAGCCTGCTTTTGAGAACAGGTAATAATGCTTTGTCGTATAATTAAATAGTTCGCTCCGCTTTACAAGAGTGTCCAAAACACCAAGGTCAACTTTTTCGTTTGTCCATTTACATTCTGCAAAGAGGGCTGTGTTTTTATCCTGTTCTCCCATAATATCAATTTCGGCTTGGGCTTTTTCTTTCGGATCATTGCCCCACCAACGACCGAGAGATTTGAACTCTACCGGACAATTGCCGGAAAGAAGCTGTTTCCAAAGATATTGTTTACAGATTTCTTCAAAAACCTTGCCCATATAATCAGAAAGCTGAGGTTCAATGCGTTTATAAACCAAATCGGCGGCACCGCGGGCAATAATTGAATTATTATCAAGCACAAAACGATACCAGAAACGGAACATATTATCCTCAATGGAATAGATAGATTTTCTGGAAGCCTTTTCTCCATAAGGCGTTTCCTTCTGCACAATCCCAAGATTTATAAGATTCTTAAGGTAGCTCGTGCAAACATTTGTATCTTCGCCTACCTTGCTTGAAATCTCAGACATTCTTGATGAACCAGTTGCGATAGCCGTAATAATTGCCGTATAAGTAGCAGGCTCACGCACTTCCTGTTTTAACAGGTTGGTCGGCTCTTC
>CANQQS010000005.1 GCA_947626045.1 uncultured Clostridia bacterium
TTTTCGTCAAAGTCGAGTATGTGGCTCTCTATCGTGACATTGCGTGCGCCGAACGTCGGGTTTTTGCCGACGTTTATAACGCATTTTAATCGTTTGCCGTGTACGTATGTGATTCCCGCGTACACGCCTTCCTTCGGCAGCGCCATGTGCTTGTCATAAGCGACGTTAGCGGTCGGGAAGCCCATTTTTGTGCCGTTCTGTAAGCCCTTCACAACTATGCCCTCGACACAGAACCTGCGCCCGAGGAACATTTCCGCTCTCTCCATGTCGCCCTCTCGGATAAGGGAGCGTATGTAAGTGCTTGACACAACCGTGCCGTCAAGCTTTATAACGTCCGTCACAAGCACCTCGAAGCCGTATTTCTCGCCGAGCCGGCGCAATAGCTCCGCGTCGCCCGACGCCTTGTAGCCGAAGCTGTAATCGTAGCCGCAGCAGACTGCCTTTACGTGGAGCGTGTCCACAAGGTAACGCGCGAACTCGTCGGGCGAAAGCTGCATAAATTCCCGGTCGAACCGGCGCATAAACACAAAGTCGGGCTTTTCGCGTCCCAGAAGCTCTATTTTCGCCTCTATCGGCGTTATAAGCTCTACGCCGCCCTGCGTCAAGTCCTTTGTGTTCACGTCGAACAGCAGCACGCCGCTTTTTAAGCCGTGTTCCTCGGCGTATTTTATGCCGCTGCGTATTATGGTCATGTGGGCGACGTGAAGTCCGTCAAAATTGCCGAGCGCGGCAACTGTTCCGTCGTATGGCACGGTATCGCGCAGTATCTCCATTGTCACCCCTCCTTATTGTCTTAACTCCAGAATGATTTTTCGAGCGTGAGCCGTCCGTCCGTGACTTTCGACACGCACAGAAACGTCCCGTTTTCGTCGTAGACGCGGTAACGCTCGTTTTCCGCGCCCTTGTATGTCATGCGTACGCCGTTCGTTACGCTTTTTTTCTGTTTTTCGTTGAGCGTTATGCGCGGCAGGTCGTCAAACAGTCTGTCCACCGGTATAAGCGCTCTCTCTATCTCACCGTTTTCAGCTATTGCCGCAAGCTCGTCAAGCGTATGACTTTCCCCGGCTGTGAACGCGCCCGTTTTCGTGCGGCGCAGCGCGTTCATGTACGCGCCCGTGCCGAGCTTTTCACCTATGTCGGCGCAAAGCGTGCGTATGTAAACGCCCTTCGAGCAGTGTACGTCCATTATGACGCTTTTGCCGTTGATTTCGATAATGTCTATCGAGTATATTGTGACGCGCCGCGACTCGCGCTCGACCTCTATTCCCTGTCTCGCAAGCTCGTACAGCTTTTTGCCGTTACGCTTTACCGCGGAGTACATCGGCGGTATCTGCTCGATTTCGCCGACAAAGCTCATTACCGCGTTTCTGATTTCGTCCGCGCCGCAGTTGACTTCATGCTCCGTTAAAACAGCGCCCTCCGCGTCCTGCGTGTCGGTCGTTTTGCCGAGTATAAGCTCGGCGCGGTAAATTTTATCGGACAGCGTGAGCATATCGGCTGCCTTTGTCGCGCTGCCCACGCACACCGGCAGAACGCCCGTCGCCATGGGATCGAGCGTGCCGGTGTGACCGACCTTTTTTACGCCCGTGAGGCGGCGCACCGCGTACACCACGTCATGCGACGTTTTACCCTTCGGCTTATCGACGATTATTATACCGTTCATTTCATTTCCTCTAATGCCTTTAAGCATTCGTCTATTATTATCTTTTCGGCTTCGTCCATACTTGCGGCGTGAATCGTGCCGCCGGCGGCTTTTTTGTGACCGCCTCCGCCTATAGCGGCAGCCGCAGCCGAAACGTCCGCGTCGCCGTTCGAGCGCAGATTTACGCGGTAGCCCGACGCAGTTTTCTTCACGCAAACGGCTATCTCCGCGCCCTCTATGCGGCGCGGAATGTCAACAAGATTCGGTATGTCCTCGGGCGCTATGCCGTACTTTTCGCCGTCTTTTTCGTCGGCTGTCACGAGCGTTATCCTGCCGTCCGCGTAGCTCTTTATGCCGCCCGTTATCTCGGCTTTGAGCCTTGCCGCCGCGAGCGATTCGGTGTCAAACAGGAGCCGTGCGATTTCGGCGTGGTCAAAATTATATTCGAGCAAATCGGCAGCCATACGCATTGTTTTGGGCGTAACGCTGCTGTACTTGAAGCAGCCTGTATCGGAGCAGATTGCGGTGTATAAGTCTGTGGCAATCGCGTCATCCAAATCAAGCTTCATGTATGCGAAAAGCTCCGTCAGTATCTCCGCAGCCGAGGACGCGCTTCCGTTTACAAGGTTCGCGTCGGCGAAATTCGTATTCGTGTAGTGGTGGTCGATGTTTATCGTAGTACCAGCTGCGTCGAACAATGCTTTGCGCGCGCCTATGCGCTGCGCGTCGCCGCAGTCGATGCACGCGCACAAATCGTAGTGCTTTTTCATGCTTTCGTCGTATATTATGTAGTCGTTTCCCATGAACGATAGGCGCTCCTCCACCTTGCCGCTCACGTATATTTCGGCTTCCTTGCCGAGCTTTGTCATCATTTTCTTAAACGCAAAGCAGGATCCCAAGGTGTCGGGATCCTCGTTTACGTGGGTCAGAATTGCAACCGTTTTTGCGGCTGTTATTTTGTCGGCAACCGCTTTCATATTATTTTCCATAACGTTTTAAAAGCTCCTCTATTCTCGCGCCGTGCTCGATTGAGTTGTCAAGCTCAAAAACAAATTCGGGCGTGTAGCGCAGATCTATACGCTTGCCTATCTCGCGCCGTATATAGCCCGACGCGCTCTTTAAGCCTTCCATAGCCTTTTTTTTCGTTTCCTCGTCTCCCATTACGGAGATGTAGGCTTTCGCATAGCGAAGATCGCTCGTGACGCTGACCTTTACCACGCTCGTCATGAGGGGTATGCGCGTGTCTTTCAGGCTGCGTATGATGTTCGCCAGTTCGCGCATTACCTCGCCGTTGATTTTGTCTATTCTTGCCATTTTTGTGTACCTGCTATCAGATTATATTTGCGGGCGACCGATGACCGCCCCTACGGGTGGAGTGCGGGCGACCGCAAGGGTCGCCCCTACGAAAGGCTCCCCTTGAGGTGAATGGCGCTTTAGCGTCATAGGCATAGAGCTATGCTCGTATGCCGTAGCAAAGGGAGCTGTCGCCGTAGGCGACTGAGAGGTGGTTTTATAATTTGTTGCCACCTCTCCGTCATCGCTTCGCGATGCCACCTCCCCTCGAGGGGAGGCTAACGGGCTGTCGGGGCGCCAGCCCCTACGACGCACAATTTCAAAAATACGGGTGTAGGGGACGGCGCCCTCGACGTCCCGTTTGTGTAGAGTTACCTCTCTATTTCCTCCATTACGAAGCACTCGATGGTGTCGCCTTCCTTAATATCGTTGAAGTTGGCGATACCGAGGCCGCATTCGAAGTTTTCGCTTACCTCTCTCGCGTCGTCCTTAAATCTCTTCAACGAGTCTATTTTGCCCTCGTGTATGATAATACCGTCGCGCACTACGCGTATATCCGCGTTGCGGCGTATAATGCCCTGCGTAACATAGCAGCCGGCGATCGTGCCGACGCCCGATACCTTGAATGTCTGGCGCACCTCGGCGTAACCGAGTACAACCTCCCGAAATTCGGGGTCGAGCATACCCTTCATCGCCGCTTCGATTTCCTCTATCGCCTGATAGATTACGCGGTAAAGTCTGATGTCAACCTCATGCTGCTCCGCCGACGCAAGCGCGCCCGCGTCGGGACGCACGTTGAAGCCGACGATTATAGCGTTTGAAGCGTTCGCGAGCATTACGTCCGACTCGTTTACAGCGCCGACGCCGCCGTGGATAACCTTTACTCTTACCTCGTCGTTCGACAGCTTTTCAAGGCTCTGCTTAACCGCCTCGACGCTGCCCTGAACGTCAGCCTTGACGATGATGTCAAGCTCCTTCATGTTGCCCTCGTCTATCTGGCTGAACAGGTTGTCGAGCGATACCTTTACGACCTGATTGAACTCCGTCTCCTTCATTTCCTGACGGCGCTGCTCCGCAACGGCGCGCGCGAGCTTTTCGTCGTTTACGACAACGAACGTGTCGCCACCCGACGGCGCTTCGCTAAGTCCCAGAAGCTCCACGGGCGTTGAGGGCGTCGCAATCTTTACTCGTCTGCCCTTGTCGTTTACCATTGCGCGTATGCGTCCGACCGCCGTTCCGGCAATCACGAAGTCGCCGACCTTGAGCGTGCCGTTCTGAACGAGTACCGTCGCGACAGGTCCGCGTCCCTTGTCTATCTGCGCTTCTATGACCGTACCCTGCGCGTCGCGGTTCGGGTTTGCTTTAAGCTCCTGCATATCGGCTACGAGCAGTACCATTTCGAGAAGTCCGTCTATATTTATGCGCTTTTTCGCCGATATTTCGACGCAAACCGTGTCGCCGCCCCATTCCTCGGGAACGAGGTCGTACTCGACGAGCGACTGACGCACTCTGTCGGGGTTCGCGCCTTCCTTATCTATCTTGTTTATCGCCACGACTATCTGCACTCCGGCAGCCTTCGCGTGGTTAATCGCCTCGACCGTCTGCGGCATTATGCCGTCGTCCGCCGCGACAACGAGTATTGCCACGTCCGTTACCTGCGCGCCGCGCGCACGCATCGTCGTGAACGCTTCATGACCCGGTGTGTCGAGGAACGTTATCACGCGGTCGTTGAGTGTCACGCTGTACGCGCCTATGTGCTGCGTGATACCGCCCGCCTCGCCTTCAATTACGTTGGTGTGGCGTATAGCATCAAGCAGCGAAGTCTTGCCATGGTCTACGTGTCCCATGACTACGACTACCGGCGGACGCGGTACAAGCTCGTCTTCGGTGTCCTCGTGCGTCGTAAGCTCCGCGAGCATATCCTCCTTGGTTACGATGACCTCCTGCTTTACGTCGATGCCGAAATCCATACCGACGAGCGCGGCTGTTTCGTAGTCAACCGACTGGTTCTGCGTCGCCATTATGCCGAGCATCATCAGCTTCTTTACAACCTCCGCCGACGTTTTGCCCATGCGTGACGCAAGCTCGCCTACGGGGATCGTTTCGCCTACCTCTATTTCGGTTATTACCTTTACGGGAATAACCTTCTTTTCCTTGCGCGCTTCCTTTTCGCGGCGGTTCTTGCCCCCGCGCTTATTATTCTTGACCTTTCCGCCCTGTTTATTCATGCGTCTGTCGCCCTGTACCATGTCTTCGATACGCTCGCGCGACTCGATAGCTTTAAGGTCTACGTTCGACTGACGCGTGTCAACGTGACGGCGTTTTTCCTCGGTCTTTACGACAAATTCCTCGTCCGCGCCGCTGCGGTCAACGTTTGAAAGATCGATACGCTGACCTGTCTGCTTCTTCGCAACCTTTTTGCGCTTTTCACGCTTCGGTTTTTCGGGCGCGGTTTCCTGTTTTTCTTCCTTTGCCTTTGCGGGCGGCTCCTGTTTCTTGACCGCGCTCTTGTCCTGTTTTTTCTCCGCCGCCTTTTCGCGTTTTTCCTCGGCTGTCTTTTCGGGCTTCTCCGTTTTTTCCGTCTTGCTTTCCTCGGCAGCCTTTTTGCTCTCGGCTTCGGCGGCTTTTTTGCTCTCCGCTTCCGCCGCGGCTTTTTCCTTCTCGGCTTTCTTCGCGGCAATCGCTTGTTCGCGCAGCTCCGTTATTTCGCTCTCATCGACCGTGTTCGCCATGGTGTATAGGTCGAGAATAAAGCCCGCCACGTCCTCCGTTATGACACTCGTCGCGCTTTTAACTTCCACGCCGTGTTCGGCAAGCTTCGCTATCACGTCCTTATTTGTTATTTTTAAATTTTTTGAAATATCTCCGAGTTTTAAAGAGTTCGCCATATTCATCATCCTTTCTTTTCTTCCCGTAAGGATTCATATATCTCCGTCGGAACGGCACACCCCAGATGTCTTGCAAATCCGTTCCGTTTTATAGCCTTATTTATACATTCCGCTTCCGCGCACACGTACGCGCCTCTGCCGAAGCATTTCTTGCCCATGTCGAGCATTACCGCGTCCGTGCCGTTTTCCCTCACGACCCGTATAAGCTCGCTCTGCGGCTTCATCTGTCTGCACGAAATGCACATTCTGAGTGGTATATGTTTTTCGCTCATAATTACTCCGCGCTTATGTCTATCTTCCAGCCTGTCAGTCTCGCCGCAAGACGTACGTTCTGTCCCGACTTGCCTATCGCGAGCGAAAGCTGATGTTCGGGGACTGTTACATGCGCCCTCTTTTCCTCCTCATCTATTTCCGTGCGTATAACCTTTGACGGACTGAGGCTTGCCGCGATGTATTCAACCGGATCTTCGCTCCACTTCACTATGTCAATCTTCTCTTCGCGGAGTTCCTCGCCTATGTTCTGCACTCTTATGCCCCTCGGTCCTATGCACGCGCCCTGCGCGTCAACGTCGGGGTCGTTCGAGTGAACGGCTATCTTCGTTCTGCTGCCCGCTTCGCGCGCAATACTCTTTATCTCGACTATTCCCGCGCCTATCTCGGGGACTTCGTTTTCAAACAGCTTTCTCACAAGTCCGGGATGCGTTCTCGACACAATTATCTGCGTGCCGCGCGCGCCTGTTCTCACATCGCTCACGTAGCAGCGAATTGTTTCGCCGACAATATACGTTTCACCCGGCGGCTGCTCCTTTTCGGGGAGTATCGCTTCTATCTTGCCGATGTCGATAAACACAGTCCCGCGCTCAACTCTCTCGACGCGTCCCGATATTATGTCGTTCGTCTTTTCGGTGTACTCGCTGTATATGATGCCGCGCTCCGCTTCTCTTATTCTCTGCGTTACGACCTGCTTCGCGGTCATTGCGCTTATTCTGCCGAAATCCTTGGGAGTGACCTCGATATTCACAACGTCGCCGACCTCGTAGCCGCCGCTTATCTTCTTCGCGTCCTCGAGTGAAATCTGCTCGCGGTCGTCCTCGACCGTTTCCGATACCGTTTTCTGCGCGTATACCTTTACAGTGCCGCTCTTCTTATCCATTTCAACCTTAACGTTCTGTGATGAATTAAAATTCTTCTTGTACGCCGCGACGAGCGCCGCCTCAAGAGCCTCTGTAAGCACCTCCGGGCTTATGCCCTTCTCGTCGCATATTTCCATAAGAACGTCAAACAATCCTTTTTCCATTTTTCTCAAATCTTCCTCTCTCTTTAAAATTTAAAGCCTAATCTTATATAAACCGCGCTTTTAACGGGTATTTTCTTTATTGCTCCGCCGCACTCGACGTACGCTTCGCCGCCCGAGTAATCCTTAAGAACGCCCGAAAACTCCTTTTGTCCGTCCTCCGCCACGTAAAGCTTCACGTCAACGTCGCGTCCGATGTAATACAAAAATTCTCTTTCCTTTGTGAGCTTCCTGTCCGCGCCCGGCGACGATACCTCGAGCGTGTACGCGCCGTCAATGAAATTCTCTCGGTCGAGTACCTCCTCGACGGCTCTCGAAAACGCTTCGCACTCGTCTATGCCGACGCCGCCCTCGCGGTCAATATAATAGCAGAGCGAATAGCCGTCGTTTTCCTTTTTGTATGTCACGTCAACGATATACACTCCCTGCTCTTTCGCGATGCCTTCACCCGCCGCGAGAGCTTTTGTTTCCGTTATATTCGCCATATTTCCTCCTGTTTTCCGAATTTTCATCGGGTATTATAAATGAAAGAGTGGGACTTGCCCACTCTTTCTGAATATAGTATATTCATAGGTAGTATTATTATAGCACATAAATTCGGAAATTTCAAGTGTTTTTTCAAAAAATTACTTTATTCTTCGTAATCATAGTCCGAATCGTAATCGTAGTCATCCTCGCCGTAATCTTCCGAATCATCATAATCATAACCGTCCGAATCGTAATCATCCGTATCGTCGTACGTTATGTCGCTTTCGCTGTCGTACGAATCGTCATAGTCGTAATCGTCGTCACTGTATACCGGATCGGGATCGGGTACGTAATATGTATCATCGGTTTCGTCGGACGAGCCGGAAGCAGCCGCCTGCTGCGTTGTCCTCGTGGCTTTGCCCGCCTCGCGGCTCTCCTCGTCATCGGGATTGCCCGTCGTTATTCCCGACGCGTCGTAACCGAATACCGTTTCAATCATTTCTCTCGTCGCGTCCATATCGGGGATCCACACATCGCCGTTGCCGTCATGTCCGTACTCGCCCGGGAGCTGGTAGGAATTTATGCTCGCGCTTGTGAAATCCGTTATAAACTTAGAATATGTGATTATATCGCTTACTGTGAAATTTGTCTTTATCTCGCTGCTTACCTCTTTGAATATCGCGGGAATTTTCATTACAAGACTCGAATTTACCTTCTGGTCAACGACGGCTTTAAGAAATTTCTGCTGCATTTCAACTCTGTCGGTGTCGCCGTTCGTATAGCCCTTAAACGTACCCGTATCGGGGTTTACGTTGCCGTGACGGTAACGCATGAGCCATACCGCCTGCTGACCCGTAAGTCCGGGATAGTCGCCGCCTTCGCCGTAGTGACCCGGCGGAAGGTTTATGTGCAGGCTCTGCACGGGGTCGTCGTACACCATGCCCACGCCGTCTCCGTACAGGTCGGGTATCTCAAAGTCGATCGGTCCCAGCTCGTTTATAACGTGCGCGACCGCGTCGAACGAAAAGTCAACATAATAGTTTATCGGTATTCCCGTAATGCGCGTAACCGCCTCACACGTCGCGGTCGGTCCGCCTATCTGTCCGCTGTCGCCTATATAAGCGTGCGCCGCGTTTATTTTCTGATAGCGGTTTCCGATGTACATCTCGGTATCCCGCGGAATCGAAAGCATGTTTACCACCTGCGCGTCGGTGTCGATGCAGGCGAGCATAATCGCGTCGGTGCGCAGTCCATCCACGTCGGTACCCATAAGAAGAACGTTCAGCTTTCCGCCTTCCGCGCGGACTGTCGAAGTATTATCGACAAGCTCTGTTTCCTCGCTTGTCGTTCCAAATTCAAATCCCATACATACCGCCACCGCGGCAACTATTACCGCGAGCGATACGCCGAGAACCTGAAAATATCTTTTTACATTAAATTTCACAGAGTTTACCTCCAAAATACACCGTAAAACAGTGACAAAATTATACCTGTACAAATAGTATATCATTTAAATTTTTTTTCGTCAACATATATACTGTGTCAATATTCATTACATTTTCATTACATAAACGTGATTTTTACCCGTTTTTCGGAAAATTATACCAAATATACCGCGAATAAGCAATAATTATAAATTCCGCCGAGGTTGACGGCGCGGCGGAAAGCTGTTATAATACACGGGAATATACGACAGGAGACGAGATAAAATGAGTTTGACATACAAGCTGGTTGACCGCGTGATACGCAAAAAGGGTTTGAAGCACCGCTACGACATGCCGGAGGACGAGTTTTTAAATTACATAAAGACAAAGGAGCGTCCAAGCGATTTGCCGAAATTCATGTACAAATCGCTGCGCGTGAAAAAAACGGTGTTTGAGGAAAGACCGGTGTTCCGTCTGACGCGGAAGGAAGGCTCAAATGGCAGAGCCGTGCTGTTCCTGCACGGCGGCGGCGGTATGTTCCCGCCCACAATATTCCATTACAAGCTCGCTCAAAGGCTTACTCAGAACACGGGCGCGGAGCTGTTCTTCCCGTTTTATCCGCTCGCGCCCGAGGCGACGGCGGACGAGTCGGCGGAGTGGGTATTTAAGGCGTACGACGAGGTTTTAAAGGAATACGGCGCGGATAAGGTCACTGTCATAGGCGACAGCGCGGGCGCACTTCTCACCGCGCGTCTTGTAAGCCACACGAAAAACAAGCCGCACGGAGCCGTGCTTATATCGCCGGTAACGGGTACGGACAACAGCGACGAGGCGTACGTTAAAGCGAAGGAAAACGATGTGCTTTTGTCGGAATTTATAATCGGCATGTCGGCGAAGCACTGGGGAAAAGGTATACCGCTGTCGGACGGACGCATGAACGCCGAGTATACAGATTTTACCGATTTCCCGCCGACGCTGCTTTTCTACGGCACGGGCGAAATGTTCGCGCCGCATATTGACAGGCTTATCGCGAATATCAAAAAAAGCGGCGCGCATCTTAAAGTGTACGCGGGCAAGGGTATGTGCCACGACTGGGCGATTATCTCGTCCATACCCGAGGGACGGCGCGCGCTCAGACATATGTGCAAATTCATAAACAAGTAACGTTAAAGAAAAAAACGCCGAAAATTCGGCGTTTTTTTACATATCCAAAAAATTCCGTATTATTTTCTTGCCGTCGGGCGTGAGGACGGATTCGGGGTGGAACTGTATTCCGTAAACGGGACGCTCCGCGTGCTTAACGCCCATAATGCAGCCGTCGTCGCTGCGCGCCGTTATGTTGAGGCATTCGGGGAGCGTGTCCTCGTCTATCACAAGCGAGTGGTACCTGCCCACCTCCGTGCGCGCGGAAAGTCCGTCGAATATCGGGCAGTCCATGTCAATCGTCACAACGTCGCTCTTGCCGTGCATTATGCGCGGCGCGTGAGTTATTTTGCAGCCGAACGCCTCGCCTATCGCCTGGTGTCCGAGGCACACGCCGAGAATCGGTATATTGCCGGCATTTTTTATAAGCTCGATACATATTCCCGCGTCCGCGGGGTAACCCGGTCCCGGCGACAATATGATCCGGCTCGGGTTTTTGTCCAATACCTCGCCGACCGTTATTTTGTCGTTGCGGTACACCTCTATGTCGGGGTTTATCTCGCCGATGTACTGGCAGAGATTGTACGTGAACGAATCGTAATTGTCTATCACTATAATCATACTATATCCCCCGCTTCCTCTATGGCTTTGAGCACCGCCGAGGCTTTGTTTACCGACTCGCGGTACTCGTACTCCGGTTCGGAGTCGTACACTATTCCGCCGCCCGCCTGGACGTGCGCCTTGCCGTCCTTGAATACGCCCGTGCGTATCGTGATGCAACTGTCGAAATTGCCGTTAAAGCTGATGTAACCTATTGCGCCGCCGTATATGCAGCGTTTTGTGTTCTCAAGCTCGTCTATTATTTCCATCGCGCGGATTTTCGGCGCGCCCGAAAGCGTACCCGCAGGCAGCGTCGCGGCGAGCGCGTCAAAGCACGTTTTGTCCTTTCGGAGCTTGCCCTCAACGTCCGATATTATGTGCATTACATGCGAGAACCGCTCGACGTACTTAAACCGCGTCACCTTTACCGAGCCGTACTCGCTGACGCGTCCTATGTCGTTGCGTCCGAGGTCGACGAGCATCGTGTGTTCGGCTATTTCCTTTTCATCCTTTAACAGTCCCTTTTCAAGCTCCATGTCCTCCTCGACCGTCTTGCCGCGCGGACGCGTTCCCGCTATGGGACCTGTATGCACAATGCCGTCCTCCACTCTCACGAGCATTTCGGGCGACGCGCCGACTATCTGGTAGTCCCCGAAATCGAGGTAGTACATGTACGGCGACGGATTTATGAGCCGCAGCGCACGGTAGACGTTGAACGGGCTTACATTCGTTTCGACCGTGAACCGCTGCGACGGCACGACCTGGAATATGTCGCCGTTTTTGATATACTCCTTTGCCTTTTCGACGTTTCGGCAAAACTGCTCCTTCGTCATGTTCGACACCGGCTTTGAGGTCGAAATCCGTACGCGCTCCTCCTTTTCCGCAAGCGGCGTAAGATCCTCCATTTCACGCCGAATTTCGAGCAGTCTGTCGGCTGCTTTTTTGTACTGCGTTTCTATGTCGCCGTCGGCGTGGATATTCACGATTATGACTATCTTCTGTCTGATGTGGTCGAACGCTATTATCTCGTCCGTCAGCATAAACTGCATATCAGGAACGCCGAGTTCGTCGGGGTTGCTGTTTGGAAGCTCCTCGTATTGGCGTATTATGTCGTAGGCGAAAAAGCCGACCGCTCCGCCGTTAAACGACGGTATATCGTCAAGCTTCGGCGCTTTGTACGCCGACACTATTTTCTCAAGCTCCTCCATCGGCTTACCCGTATACGTCCGCGTATTTCCCGCGCAGTCGGTGACGGTTATTTCGCTTTCGAGGCTCTTAAACGTCAGAAACGGCTTTCTGCCTATAAACGAATACCGCGCCGTGACGTGGTTCTGACCGATACTTTCAAGCAAAAAGCAGTCCTTTTCGGTGCGCATACGCTTGAAAACGCTTATCGGCGTGTCCATGTCGGCGTAGCACTCCGCCGTTAGCGGTATTATGCTGTAATCCTTCGAGAGCGCTTTTACCTCGTCCTGTGTCAGATTGAACATCTCTATCCTACCCTTTCCGTATGTTATATGAAAAACGCCTTTTTCGCATCAGAAAAAGACGTATAATTCTATTCATGTTTACTCGTCTAATCTAATCTCGTCTGCCGATATTGTATCAGCAAATTTGCCGTTTGTCAATACGTTTATTCTATCGTGAGCGTAAAAGCGCTTTTACCGCTTACTTCAAACGTGAAGTCTATTACCGTTACTTTTGTTTCTTTTCCATTGTGTTCCGCGTGCTTTACGTGGGATATTTTCACATCGTACGCGCCGTCCGTTTTAATAAGCGCGCCGCCAACACCGATACCGTCAGCCGTTTTGCGCGCGTCAAGGCGCGTTATAAAGCGCTCCATTATTTTAACGGACTCGTCCATAGTGAATTTGTCGGTAATGCGAATATCGTTTTCGTTAAGCGTCAGTGTGCGGACGCATTTTTTAAGCGCATGTATGCCGTACGCGCCGCTTATGTCGGCGCTGACCGTTTTATCAATGACCATAAAATCCTTCGCCGCGTACTCCGCGCCCGCAAGCTGGGGTGCGCCGTCCACTATGGGTACACTGTGACCGAACGACGAGCAGCAGAAAACGCCGTACCTGTCGTCAGAAAAATACTCGCGCGTGTACTCGCCGGCGCCGAGGTCGCAGAGAATGACATCACCGTTTTTTACGACGGTGAAGCTGCCTATGTCGTTATGGTTATGCGGCTCGTCGTTCGTGCCGCCCTTGAAGGCGAGCGACAGCGTATTGCCGCGCATAACCGCCCACTGCGCGCCGCTCATCACCGATACCGCTTCCGTTTCACCGCCCTCATACGCGTTGTACCACGCCATGTCGCGTACCGCTCTGCACCACCTGCCGCACTCGTCGCCCAAAAAAGACGCGAGGTACTCGCTCGGCACAGGCAGCGCGCCGAAGCGTTCCGTAAGGCGCGAGGAAAGTCCCGAGTATATTCTGCCGCGCTCAAAATCGTCGGAAAAGCTGACGGTTACGCCGTCTTTAACAGCGCACTTACCGGCAAACGCTGCCATTTTTGTAAGTTTTTTCGTATTCACGGGAAAGTCCGCGCCTGTGCGTTCTCTGTAAAGCTCCAGAAACGCGGTAAGGTACGTCATGCCGTAACCCCAGTAGTACAGTCCCTCGAGGCACGCGCCGTCGTCGGAAAAGCTCTCGGCGTAGCTCTCAAAAACGCTCACAAGTCCGCTTACGGCTTCTCGTGCGTCATTCGTATTCTCTATAAGGTAAAGCGCCGTCATACCGACGCAGCCGCCGCAAACGGCGCACCAGTTCGAGCGCATATTTTCCCAGTTGTACGGCTCGCGGTGCGTGAGATACGGCGTGAGTACGCGCCGTTTTACCTCGGATATTGCTTTTTCCGCGACGGCGGTTTTAAGCAAGCCGCGCGTGAGCGACACTATTTCCGTGAGCGACTGCGCCGTTTCAGCCGCGAAAAGGTCGACCGCGTTTTCGTCCTCGCCCGCGTGAGCGGGGAGCGTCCACGTTTTTTCCGCGCACACCGCCGTTATTATTTTTTCTAATCTTCCTACCGCTTCACCGCGTCCGAGCAGCGTCATAAGCGCGAAGTCGCGAAGCATCGTGCGGCGCGCAAAATATTTTTTTTCATACCCCACGCGTCTGCCCGTAAGCGCGTACTCGTCAAAATCCTCACGCGTAAGCTCCGGCACGGGCGCGTCTTTAAGACGCTCGTACTCGGCGTAAAGCTCACGAAGATAATTCTCCGTATATTCGCTTTTTATATTCAAAAACCGCTTGACGTTAAGTCCGCTTTCGTATATGTACATGCCCGTTCTCCCCTCTTTACGACGGTATTCTATCACAAAACGGAGAAAAGTCAATACAAATACACTAAGACTTTTTTACCTCTTTGCGTAATTTCTCTTTACATTTCGGTAAAAATTTTATATAATATAAGTATCTGTAATCTGAAGGAGAATTTGTATGTTTAATATACTTCAACTGTTCGGAGGCTGGCAGAATATTTTGATAGGTATACCCGTCACGCTTATTGCGCTCGCCGGTCACGAATTCGCGCACGGTCTTGTGTCGGACAAGCTCGGCGATCCCACGCCGCGCAGTCAGGGCAGGCTCACGCTTAACCCGTTCGCGCATCTCGACCTTGTCGGAACGATACTTATGATACTTACCGGCTTCGGCTGGGCAAAGCCCGTGGAGGTAAATCCGCGTTACTATAAAAATCCGAAGGTCGGCATGGCTGTCACAGCCGCGGCGGGCCCGCTCGCGAACCTCATAATGGCGTTTGTAGCAATGCTTCTGTACGCGGCGTTTCTCGTTGTGAACGTAAAGTTCAATCTCGGCTGGTACGACGCAGTAAGCGTTACGGGAGGCATACTTACATTTTTCGCGTACAGAAATCTCTGCTTCATGGTGTTTAACTTTATCCCCATTCCGCCGCTCGACGGCGCGAAGGTACTCGGCATAATCGTGCCGAACAGAATATACTACACTATTCTGCAGTACGAGAGGTACTCGATGATACTGATTATGTTACTGTCACTGTCGGGCGCTTTGAGCGCGGTGATAGGCACGGGCGTGAATTTCTTTATGGACGGTATCACAAATTTGCTTAACGGCTTGATAAGGATAATTGTTTGATGGAACAGGTAACATATAAACTCGAAAATTTTGAGGGTCCGCTCGACCTGCTGCTGACACTGATACAGAAAAACAAGGTCAGCATCTACGATATACCGATAGCGGAGATAACCGAGCAGTACCTCGAAGCGATTGACGGCATAGAGGAACTGAACCTCGACAACACGAGTGAATTTCTCGTTATGGCGTCGCAGCTTCTGTATATAAAGTCAAAGATGCTGCTGCCGAAAACCGAGGATGAGGACGAGGAAGACCCCAGAGAGGAGCTTGCGCGCAGGCTTATCGAATATCAGCAGTACAAGGAGGCGTCGCAGGAGCTTAGGAAAAGCGAGTTCTCGACGCGGCATATGGTGTTCCGTGAGGCAGAGAATATTGATTTCCCCGTGCCGGAGTACGACGTAAGCCACAGCACGGACGAGCTTTTGAGCGCGTTCGAGAGTATTTTCCGCCGCCATATAAGAAGGCAGAAGCCGGAAAAGCGAGCGTTCTCACAGATAGTCGGACGCGAGAAGGTGTCGGTGGACGATATGGTCGAGAAAATCTGCAAACGGCTGCGGCGCTCGGGTAAGATAAGGTTTGAAACGCTGTTTCATGAGGACGACTCGAAGCCCGAAATGATTGCGACATTCCTCGCGGTGCTTGAAATGGTTAAGCTCGGCAGACTGTCAGCCGATTACGACAGCGAAAAGAAGGATTTTATACTCACGTCAAGGCGCGGCGGTGCGCGGGGAGGAAATTGATGAAGGAAAATATAAAATACGCCATAGAGGGTATACTGTTTGCGGCAGGCGAACCCGTTAAAGTCGCGAAGCTGGCGGCGGTGCTCGACTGCAGCGTTAAGGACGTTGAAAACGCCGTCGGCGAGCTTAAAGAGGAATACGAGCGCGACAAGCGCGGCTTTAATATAATAGACATTTCGGAGGGGTACCAGATTTGTTCGCGCCCCGAATATTATACGTATATACAGGAAATATTAGGAGAGCAGAGGCTCCAGCCGCTGTCGAACGCGGCGATGGAGGCGCTCGCGATTATCGCGTACAAGCAGCCGGTGACGCGCGGTCAGATCGAGGAAATACGCGGCGTAAACAGTGACGGCTGCGTAAACAGGCTGTATGAACGCGGTCTTATCGAGGAAAAGGGTAGGCTCGACGCACCGGGCAGACCGATACTTTACGTGACGACGGACACGTTTCTGCGCTGCTTCGGGCTTAAGGATCCGCGCGATTTGCCGCCGCTCGATTTGAGCCGTCTCGACGCGGACAGCGCACAGGGCGTTCAAATGGAGATTGAGGGAGAGAGTTCGGAGACGGAGGCGTAAGACCCCATGCGGGCGACCGCGAGGGTCGCCCCTACGGTGCGGCGATGCGTGAGGCAAACCCCTCAGTCAGCTTCGCTGACAGCTCCTTTTGCTACGGCATACGAGCAAAGCTCTATGCCTACGACGCTAAAGCGTCGTTCACCTATTAGGGGAGCCTCACGAAGAGCGGCACGCATCGTATGCAAATACGGGCTGTCGAGGGCGCCAGCCCCTACGGCACACTATTTAAAAATAACGGGTGTAGGGGACGGCGTTTTGCTACGGCATACGAGCAAAGCTCTATGCCTACAACACGCCCTGCGTGTTGTTCACCTCGACGTCCCGTGTACAGACCATATCACCCACGAAGGAAGTGAGCCAATGACGGCAGTGTATATCGTACTCATTACAGCAGCCGTTATCGCGCTGATAATATTTATCCCTATCGACGCGGCTTTTTCGGTGTCGTATGCGGAGAAAAACGCGGACGTGCGCCTTACGGTAAAATACTTCCCGATAAAGCTCAGCATACTGCCCGCGAAGGTCAAAAAGGACGCTGAAAAAGCGGCTGACGACGCGGAGAAGGGCGCGGAAAAGGAAAAGAAGGATATTGAAAAATCAAAGCGTCCGCTGTCACAGACGATAGGGCTTGCGCGCGAGGTCATAGAAGTGACGTGGGACGATATAAAAAAGCTCATACGCGACCTGTTCGCACGGACGCTCGCGGTAAAGAAATTTTACGTGAGCGCGAAGATAGGCACAGGCGACGCGATGTATACCGGTATCGCCTACGGCGCGGCGAACGCGTTTATATACGGTTTGCTCGGCTTTATCGACAATCACACGCGGCTTGACGACTGGAGCGTTGACATAAACGCAGACTATGACGGCTTCGTTATCGAAGGCGGCGCGGATATTACGGTGCGCACGCGCATTGCAAGCATTTTGGTTATAGGCTTTAAGGCGGCAATTATACTGCTTAAAATACTGAAAATTAACAGGAGGTTAAAGAACAATGGATGAAAACAAGGTGAGCGATTTATTCACGCTGGCGTCGGAAAAGTTCAAGGGACTTATCGACGCAAATTCCGTGGTCGGCGAACCGATGCCGGTCGGCGACGGAACGGTCATTATCCCGATTTCAAAGGTGTCCTTCGGCTTCGGCGGCGGCGGCAACGAGTTTGAAAAGAAAAACTCCGCGGGTACGCGCTTCGGCGGCGGTGCGGGCGGCGGCGCATCGGTTCAGGCTGAGGCGTTTCTCGTGATAAACAACGGTAATGTGCGCCTTATACCTATGGACAGTCCGTCCACGCCGATTGACAAGGTAATCGACATGATGCCCGGTATTATTGACAAGGCGAACGGCTTTATAAGCTCCATGAGCGACAAGAGAGCCGCGAAAAAGGCGCAGCAAGCCGACGCGGCAGCAGACACAACAGCACCCGAGGAGATTTTATGATAACAACACGAGATAAAATATTATCGGCTGTCACAAAGCCGACACGTTACACGGGCGGTGAGCTTAATTCCGTTATAAAGGACGGCTCCGCCTCGTTTGTGCGCTTCGGCTTTTGCTTTGCCGACATATACGAGATAGCCATGTCGCACCTCGGTCTTAAAATCCTCTACCACACGCTTAACGAGCGCTCCGACACGTACTGCGAGCGCGTGTTTGCGCCGTGGACGGACATGGAGGACGAAATGAAAAAGCACGGTATGCGTCTTTTCGCGCTCGAGTCGGGCGACGAGGTGACGCATTTTGACCTGCTCGGCTTTACGCTCCAGTACGAACTTTGCTACTCCACGATCGTGAATATGCTTAATCTCGCCGAAATACCCGTTCTCGCGAAGGACAGGGATGAGACGTACCCGATAATATGCGGCGGCGGTCCCTGCGCGTACAACGCCGAGCCGGTGGCGGATATTTTCGACTTCTTTATGATGGGCGAAGGTGAGGATATTATCCACGAGGTCGTGGACGAGTATGTCAAGTGGAAAAAGAGCGGCAAGAAAAACAAGCGCGACTATCTCGAGGCTATCGCGGAGATAGAGGGCGTTTACGTGCCGTCGTTTTACGATGTGGAGTACAACGATGACAACACGGTTAAAAGCGTCACGCCGAACAATCCCCATGCGAAGGCGAGGGTGAGAAAGCGCATAATGAGCGATTTCGCGTCGGCGTACACGCCCGAAACAATTATAGTGCCGTTCGGCGAGGTGGTACACGACCGCGTTATGCTTGAAATAATGCGCGGCTGCCTAAGGGGCTGCCGTTTCTGTCAGGCGGGGTACATATACCGTCCGCTTCGCGAGCGCAAGGCTGAGCGTCTGCTCGGTATCGCGGAAAATCTGCTTACGTGCAGCGGCTACGACGAGATTTCGCTGTCCTCGCTCTCGACGAGCGATTACGGCTCGCTAAAGGAGCTTACGGACGGACTTTTGAAGATAACCGAGGAAAAGAAAATCGGCTTGTCTCTCCCCTCTCTGCGTATCGACAACTTCTCGCTGGAGCTTATGGAGAAGGTGCAGAAGGTCAGAAAGACGGGTATAACGTTCGCGCCGGAAGCCGGCACGCAGCGGCTGCGCGACGTGATAAACAAGAATATAACCGAGGACGATGTGCTGAAGTCCGCAGATATGCTGTTCCGAGGCGGGTGGACGACTGTCAAGCTGTATTTTATGATAGGTCTGCCGTCGGAAACTATGGACGACGTGCGCGGCATAGCGGAGCTTGCGCAGAAGGTGCTGGATGTTTATTTCGCCGTGCCGAAGGAGGAGCGCGCGAAAAATATAAATATAACCGTCAGCACATCGAGCTTTGTACCAAAGCCGTTTACGGCGTTCCAGTGGGCGGCGCAGGACACGCGCGACATGCTCATAGAAAAGCAGGACGAATTGAAGAAGTCAATCCAATCAAAGCGCATACGCTACAACTGGCACGACAACAAGACGAGTTACCTCGAAGGCGTGTTCGCGCGCGGCGACAGGCGGCTGTGTCCCGTTATAATAAAGGCGGCGGAGAACGGCTGCAAGTTTGACGCGTGGGGTGAGCATTTCAAGTTTGACACGTGGATGGATACGTTTAAGGAAATGGGCGTTGATCCCGATTTTTACACAACGCGCGAACGCGGCTACGACGAGGTTCTGCCGTGGGATCATATAGACGTGGGAGTTACAAAAAGCTTCCTTATGCGTGAAAACGAGAAAGCCAAACGAGCCGAAACGACGGCTAACTGCCGTCAGAAATGCGCCGGCTGCGGCGCGGCGTCGTTCGGCGCGGGGGTGTGCCATGAGTGATTATATTTTAAAATATTCGCGCGACGAGCGCGTCAAATACATTTCACATCTCGACTTCATGCGTCTGTTCCACAGGACGATACGGCGCACGGGTTTGAATTTTGTGTTCAGCCAGGGGTTTAATCCGCACCCAATTATGACCGTTGCGCAGCCGCTGTCGGTGGGCGTGACGTCCGACTGCGAATATATGCGCGTGTCATTCGACTGTGACCTTGACGCGGACGAGATAATGAGTACGATAAACGCCGCGCTCCCGCCGGGGTATAAAATACTCGCGGCGAAGAAGGTACATGGTAAGGAAATCGACCTCACTAAGCTCGACCGCGCGGTGTACAACGTCGAGCTTGAATACGAGGGAAGCGCGGACGTTGACGCGCTGATGGCGCACGACGAGTTGATCGTGCCGAAAAAGACGAAAAGCGGCGTTAAGGACTCCGACATACGTCCGTACATCTATTCCCTTGAAAAAACAAGTGATGACGGTAAAACGCTCACGCTTACAATGTGCGTCGCGGTCGGAAGTGCGTACAATTTAAAGCCGCAAAGCGTGATCGACGCAATGGAAAAGTACATTCCAAACTTCCGCGCGGGATTTATGAACGTACACCGCGCGAGCATGACGTGTGGCGGCAGCGAGCCGCTGTGACATAATTGGCATACTTCATAATTTTTCGGATAATTTTGCCGTAATTACTATTGAAATCCAATAAAAGATGTGCTATAATGTTGATAAGAATAACAATATTTAAAGGAGAGTGATTTACATGGTATACGGCATAGAGCATATAGCCGTTGTTTCCAAGGATACTGCGGCACTTAAGGACTGGTACATGGACATGTACGGCGGCAGAGTTGTGTACGACAACGGCAAAGGCACGTACTTCCTGCAGTTCCCCGACGGCAGCATGATCGAGTTTGTAACGGCTCAGGCTGACAAGCCCGACGACGTTGAAAAGAGCGCGGGTATACGTCATATCGCGTTCGCCGTTTCACCGAAGGCTTTTGACGAAATCGTCGCGAAACTTAAGGCAGACGAGAGAGTTGAGGAGGTACACGACGTAAGCGAAAACGCGAAGGGGCTTAAAACGTATTGGTACAAGGATATTGAGGGCAATTTCAGTCATCTGATATACCGCCCCGACCCGCTTTTATAAGTTAATATTTAATATTAAAATACAAACAAAACAAGGAGGAAAAATTAATTATGAGTGATTACTTAAACTTCAGCCTTGAAGGCAAGGTTGCGCTCGTAACAGGCGCAAGCTACGGCATCGGCTACGCTATCGCTTCGGCGTTCGCGAAGTCGGGCGCGAAAATCGTTTTCTGCGACATCAAGCAGGAGTTCGTTGACAAGGGACTTGCGTCCTACACGGCGGACGGTATCGACGCGAAGGGTTACGTTTGCGACGTTACCAACGAAGCAATGGTACAGGACATGGTAGCGAAAATCGAAGCCGAGGTCGGCGTTATCGACATTCTTGTCAACAACGCGGGTATCATTAAGAGAATACCGATGTGCGACATGACGCCGGAGGAATTCAGAGCGGTTATCGACGTTGACCTGAACGCTCCGTTCATCGTATCGAAGGCGGTTATCCCCGCAATGATCAAGAAGGGTCACGGCAAGATTATAAACATCTGCTCGATGATGTCGGAACTCGGACGCGAAACTGTTTCGGCATACGCTGCCGCAAAGGGCGGTCTCAAGATGCTCACGAGAAACATCTGCGCGGAGTACGGCGCGTACAACATCCAGTGCAACGGCATTGGTCCCGGTTACATCGCAACGCCGCAGACCGCGCCGCTTCGCGAGAAGCAGCCGGACGGTTCAAGACATCCGTTCGACCAGTTCATCTGCGGACGTACACCTGCCGGCAGATGGCTGCAGGCTGAGGAGCTTACGGGCCCCGCGGTATTCCTCGCGTCGGACGCGTCGAACGCCGTAAACGGTCACGTGCTTTACGTAGACGGCGGTATCCTTGCCTACATCGGCAAACAGCCGTAATTTAAAACCGACATACAAAACCGCCGCAAAATTGCGGCGGTTTTTTTAACGGTTCGCTCATGGATTAATGCAAAGAAAAAGCAGGGCTTGCGCCCTGCTTTTTGAATTATGAATTACTGTTCTTTGATGTGCGTATCCTTAGCTTGATTGAATGCGTCGCTTCCGCCCTCAATCTCATCAAGGCAATCGAAGATATATTCGGCAATCCAGTTGCCTAACTGCGCTCTATAGTGGTTATGGTCTACATACCAGCTTGCTATCAAGTCTGCCGCATTCTCAAAGCTTGTGCTGTTTGCAGTGTTATATGCGGTAATCTTAGACGGATCATCCACATATGTGTTGAAATAATCCTGACCCGCATAACCGAGCTCAATTATATTAAGGTTGTATTCCTCGGCAATCTTTCTGAGTTCGCCGTTACGAGCCCCTGTACCGCGGTTGTTAGTAAAGCGTCCGCCTGACATATTACCGCCCCATGAACCATTTGTCGGACCGTCCGGAGTAGCCGTTACGATTACAGGAATACCGCCTCTCTGCTGAACAGCCTCAACATAATATTTTCTCATAAGTATCGGATAAGCAGCATATTCGTTACCGTTTTCACCTCTTGAATTGATGCCCATATTGATGGTAACATAGTCGCCTTCTGCAACTTGCAGAAGTACCGCTTCAACTCTAGCCTGATTATAGAAGTTTACAGAGTCGCGTCCTGCCATACCATGATTATAGAAGTTCGAGAACGCATCAGGAAGATCAACATTTCCTGCGGTTGCACAATTACCCCATGAATAACCGCCGTTATCAGCATTGCTTGTTGTTGAGTCACCTATAGCAAATATTGCAGGTTTTTCACGTTTTGCCGGAGCAGCTTTCTGCGAAATTGAGAGCTGTGTTACCGTCGAATCAGCAGCGAATGTTACGTCCAAGATTCCATCGCATACAGCCACGTCAAACTGACTGCCGGATTTTGAAAGACCCGTTACGTTAGCGCCCGCCTTAACAGCGTCGTCAACTATTTCAACATTCATTGTTGCCGATGTTGTATTAACCGCAACAGTATAGTTTCCGTTGGGAAGCTTTGCCTTGAACTTATATGCAGCGCTGCCTCCTACATTGTTCGCAGCCGCCGTAAGACCGTTTACGGCTTCAAATCCATAACCTAAGTTATCGGTATACAATGTTTCGTTTGTAACCTGAGTATAACCCTCTACAGCTTCTGTTCCGAATGTATAACTCAAACCGTGAACATTTACCTGAACCTTTGCCGATAATCCATCGGCATTCGTAGCCTTTACATAGAATATTGACGGAGAAGCTCCTGCCGCAACGGTAATTGTCAGCGCGCCGTCCTTTTCCTCCGAAGTAACTCCTGTCGGCAACTTATCAAGAGCATTGATACCCGTACGGTCAAGGAACGAATACTCTATTGTATCCGGATTAGGAGCCTGTTCTCCCTTGCCCGGCTTTGTCGAAGCCTTGTAAGTAGCTGTTGCCGCAGCTTCACCCGTGAACGGAATGGTCAGTGACGACTTAGACTCGTCAAACGACACAACACTCGATGTGTTGAGCAGTGTAATTTCAACTGTCTTTGTTACAGTACCCATAGTAGCTCTTACCGTAACCTTGTCAGCCGCGCCCTTGCTTACCTTCAATGTAGCGTTCTGACCTGCCGGTACAAGCTCTACGCCCTGAGGCTCTCCTTCAAGTGACCAAGTTACATCACCGCTGAGCTTAATGCCTTCGGCAGTGTAGCAGTTTGCAACGAGTGAAACATCATTTGTTGTTCCGTCTTCTTCGGGAACCTGTATAGTATCAGGGTTGGCAATAACATCCATATGGTCTACCGCCGCCGTATATGCCCTTATGCTGTTCAGATAGAACGGCCAGCCGCTGTCTACACACATGTATTTCTCTGTAATCTTTGTTCCTGCTACGTCCGTAACTGAACCTACAAGACTACTGTCAGCATTGTTGTAAAGATATACCGAATAAACTGCTGTTGCAGGATTGCTTGTTACAACAAGCTTATACCATGTATCCTTTGCAACATTTTCTATCTTTTCAGTTCCTACATTCAGATTTGTACCGTCATAAGCAACAGTCCATTCAGGAGTAGCACCACTATTGTTCGGAGTATTGCTCCATACGCCTAATCTTGAATTGCCGTCAAATTTAACAACCGCCTCTACAACATACTGCTGTGACTGAGCAGGGAAGCTGTATGTTCCGATAATCGAGCTTCCTGTTCCGCCGAGTGAACCGCCCTTATCTGTGAACATAATAGCTTTCTTGCCCGACGCTGCGTCCTTTACGAGAACCGCATCTCTTGACGGTGAAGAACCAACCATGCTCCAGTTGTTGAGAACCGTATCCCAACCGGTATTCGTTCCGGCTGTAATATGATAGCCTACAACATTATCCTTAAGATCGTCCATGCTTACAGGATAACCTGCAACAGGAATGAACTGTCCTTCAACGGCTGTCGGAGTGATTACAGCATACGGAACCTGAGCTGACTTTTCAGCATCGTCCTCATTCTTTGTATACTTCACTGTAGCCTTTATATATCCGAAGCAGCCCTCGCCGCCCTGTCTGATATAAAGGTTTATCTGATCATCCGTGTTTTCTATTTCCTCAAGACGAACATATCCGTCGTCTCCTTCACCTGCTATAGTCCACGTAACATCACAGTCAGCTGTAATATCCTGTCCTATATCGCTTAGAACCTTAACGCTGTAGAGCTTTTTCTCAACAGCATTCTCACCTTCAGGATCTTCATTTACCGGATAATTATATCTCGTATCGCCCGGCGTAATCTGAATCTCACCTATGCTCTGAACATATTCCGGATCAAGATGATATGTAGCCGTCAAATTCAAAGGCTCGGTTATAGCCTTAGCCTGAAGATCTTCGGTTGACAAAACATCGTCTGTATCTCCGACTTTCCAGCCGTCGAAAATGTATCCCTCTCTTGCCGTATCGGGAATCTTGGCGGGATTTTCACCATCTTTTACCTGTTCTCTCGTGATTGTGCCGTTTACGTCATATACGATTTCATGATATGTATCCTTTGATGTTTCAACAGTAATCTTCATATCGTGAATCATATACGTCATAGCAGACCACGAGTATACGCCCATTGTGTCGATAGAGTTAATGCCGTTTGTGATAGAACCTGATACGGCATGCGAACCAATGTTACCTGTAATTGTCGAATTTGCAAAGTCAATAACAAGAGTAACCTCTTCTTCTTTGTCAACATCAAATTTTCCGTTTCCATTTGCGCCTACGCCGCTTACATAAACTCGCTTGTCAACGTTGCCGCCGCATACGCCGTATACAACAGCTGAACCTACTACATCCTGCCAGCCGTCTCTTGCGTATACAGCCAAATCCTCATCATAGAAACCTATTGCGCTTCGTCCACCGCTCGATACGGTTTCCTTATACGTAATAGTAATCTTTGTAGGCTGTTCCATACCATGTTTTGTGTACGGAGTTAAATCAAGCTTTGACCATTGCTTGCTGTTTCCGATTGAAATCGACTCTGTACCTGTCGCCTCATCATATGTTCCGCCCGTATCAAACTTAGATAAGTCAACATCTACCGTATCATAATAATTCTTATTCGGGTCAGCTGTCGGTTCCGGCGTAGGCGTCGGAGCTTCTGTCGGTTCAGATGTCGGCTCATCCGTCGGATTGGTGGTCGGTGCCGTTGTTTCAACCGGCGGTTCAACGCCGTTTTCAACCGTCAGCGCGCCGCAAACCGGCATAAGCGGATCGTCGCCGTCCAAAGCTGTCCATACCATAAGCTTCGAACCGTTTACAGCGTCCTTTAACTCCTGCGTAGCAACGCCGTCCGTAAATGTGAGCGGATATACCGACGCGGACTTGAGAGCCGTTCCGCTGTACTGCGCGTAAATAAGCACAGCCTTTGCGGCATCGTCGGTTTTTACCGTTACAACGCCGTCGGCATATGTTATTCCGTCAGCCGCCGGAGCTGTTGTCGCCGTCGGGTCTGCCGTTACAGCCGGATCCGTTGTCGCCGTAGGATCGGTTGTCGCTGTCGGGTCGGTTGTTTCAGCCGGAGCCGTTGTTTCAGTCGGATCATCTGCCGTAGCCGCGGTTACGTCAATACCTACAATATCCGGCGCCCATGCCTCGTTTACATTTGTACCGAATATCAAGCTGTTTTCACCGGCAGCAAGAGCTACGTCGTCAAATGTATATGTAAATACATCTCTTGCGCCTTCATCCGATATTTTTGTCCACAACGACGCATATTCGGCATCGTCCGTTACAGTTGGGAACTTATACACATTCTCTCCAACCTGTAAATCGATTCTTCTTGCCGACTGTCCCATAGCGGTAACTTTAACGTCATAATCACCCGCGGTTTCTTCCGTAACCTTAAAGGTAACCGTTCCGCCCGGCTTGTCTTGGTATGTACCCGGCGTAGCGCCCTCAATGCCGCCGCTTACCGAGCCTATGTACGTCACACTCACCGACTCGCCGTCGATAGTTGTGTCTCTGGAATCGGTTGTTATATCCGAGTTGGAATGAACAGCCACATCAGCGCCGTACTGCGGAGCAGTCCATGCCGCGCTTGCGGGAATCACAAACGCAAACTGCGCCGCCATTGCAAGTGTTGCCACACCCGCAATGAATTTTTTGAAATTTCCTTTCATTTAATTCTCTCCTCTCCTATTTGATTTTAATAAATCAGTTGTATAAATTATACTATAATTCATCGGATTTGTACAGTGGTTTTTGTTGGTTTGGTTCACCAAAAAACAGACATCTTTTTTGTATAAAACAGCGAAATCCAGAATTTTGCATACAAAGAACGGAGCGATTAATCGCTCCGTTCCCCGGATTTTCCTATTCTTCATACATAGCGTCGATGTATTCCTGTTCAAGCGCCGCCCAGTCGCGCGGTTCGCGTATCTCCGTCCAGTCCTCGGCTTCCTCATCCTCGTCATACGTATAGTAGTGAGAATTTGTCGCCTCCTGAACGTCCGCGTAATACCACATGTCGGGATCTGCGTTGTCCGTCCATACCGCCATATCGTCAAGCATGTGATCCTTGTCAGGCTCACGTCCGAGAACGCTGTTTACAAGTCTCATCGCTTCCGCTCTCGTTATGCTTTGGTCGGGTCTGAACGTTCCGTCCTCATAACCGCTTATCCAGCCCCTCTGAGCCGCGCGGTTAATGTAGTCGCTTGCCCAGTGACCCGTTATGTCGCTGAACTGATCCTCGCCGTCATACGTTGATGAATCGAAATTCGCCGCGATAGCCGCAAACTCGGCTCTCGTTATCTCGTTGTCCGCGAGGAACGTTCCGTCGGGATAGCCGTGGATAATATCCGCATTCGTCATTGTGGACACGGTGTTGTAATACCACATGCCTTCCTCAACGTCACTGAAGATATTGTCAACCGACCAATACTCGGCGCGCGCGTCGTCGGAGAGTATTCTGAAGAATATCGCCGCGACCTCCGCTCTTGTAATCGGGTCGTTCGGTCTTACCGTTCCGTCCTCATAACCCACTATGTATGAGAAGTGATCTTCATAGTTGAGTTCGGGCGCGTCACTGCCGCTGCCGCCATCGGGCGAATTGTCGCTGCCCTGCGGATTTACGGTCGGTTTCGGGTTCAATGCGGAATAAGTATTTACGATGTTGTAACCCTTCTGAACCGACTCGAATTTTGACGTGTAGTTCGGTACGTTCTCCTGGAATACCGAATACTTGCCCGTCGCCTTTACGCCGGCAAACTGGTGCGTCCAGTTTTCTTTTGCGGTCATAACGTGCGATGCAATGGTTTTGCCGTTTTCCTCTATGGTTATGGTTACGGAGTCGGGACGCGCCCTCGCGCTGTCGTTGTCGTCAACCCACTCTATCGAGACGGTGAGCATGTTGTTGAAGCTGGTGGAGGTGCCGCCTCCGCCGCCTCCGCCGCCTCCGCCACCGCCGCCTCCGCCGCCTTCGGAGTTGCCGGTGAACGACCATTTACCGTAGAGTGTAATGTCCCTGTTTATGACCGTATTGTCTTCGAATTTGTTTGTAAGCTCCTTGTCGGTATACCAGCCGTTGAACGGGTACTTCGATACTGTCTCGGGCGTTTTCGGCGTGAACTTCGTTCCGGCAAATATATTTCTGTCCGGCGCGGGCGGTTCTACCGACGGAGGAGAAACGGTTCCGCCCCACTCGTACGTAACGGTGTAGCGCGTTTCCTTGTAATCGGGTATGTTGTTTCCGTTTCTGTCCTCAGCCCATGCCGCGTATACCGTTACACCGCCGTATTCCATAGTCTTTGCCGTGATATACAGGCTTTCGTCAACCGAGCTTGCCTGCGTGTCAATCAGCACGTCGGGCTGCGGCTCGTTTGTCCAGCCGACAAATATCATGCCTTCCTTCGCAATATCGCCGTTTTCGGGCTGCCAAAGCGTAACCTCGCTGCCAATCTTGTACTTATTGACCGCTTCGGGCGCAAAACCGCCGCTGCCGCCGTTAAGGTCATACGTTACGGCATATTCGTCGATGTAATCGGCTATGCCGTTGCCGCCGTCATCGCCGCCGATGGTGTCTTTAGCCCATACGGCGTATACAACGATGTCACTTTCATCCTCAAACAGGACTTCCGTATCGGTAATCGTGCCTGCAGCCGCCATATCCTCTTCCGAGTCTACAAGCGGCTCGTACTGTGTCTCGCTCCAGCCCACAAGCACAGCGCCCTCTTTCTGAACACGCTGCTTACCTTCCTCAACGGTGAGGAGCTTCGCCTTCTCGCCTCTGAGACAATACTGCGTGTAATCCGCAAAGAATATATTGTCGGGAGGCTGCGGGAATCCGCCGTTATTGTGGTACCTGAGCATATGTCTGTTTTCCGCGTAGTCGGGTACACCGTCGCCGTCTGTGTCCTTAGCCCATACAGCGTAAACGGTCTTATCTCCCGCCGGATTTATCGTCACGCTTGTTACAACCGTTCCGAACTCGGGCATCGCTGTGTACGGCGTTTCAATCTTATTCGTACTCCAGCCCGCGAATACGCAGCCGTCGCGCTTCGGCATTTCCTCGGTAAACGGCATCCAAAGAGCCGCCGTTCTGTCATAGCCGTATGTGCGCTCGGTGTAATCGGTCGGAACATCGCCCGTTCCGTCGTTTATGTCGTAAATTACGTGATATTCCTCATCCTGCCATACCGCGTAAAGCGTTATGTTGCGGTTCGTAATCGTTATGCTGCCCTTTTCCGTGTCATACGGGATATAATCGGGCGTCTTTGCCTTGTTGTTCTCACTCCAGCCGAGGAAGTAGTGCTTCACGCCGTTTACATCAATATAGTACGAATACGGCGTGCCTGTTGTAAGACCCGATACAGTCTCAATCTGAACTGTCTCGTCAACAGCCATGCGCTTCTCTTCGGGAGGCGCGAGTTCCGCGTCAGTCTCAGCCGTGCCGTTCAGGTTGTACGTGAGCGCGTATCCCTCGTTATAGTCGGGGTTGTTATCCTCGTTCAGGTCGGCAGCCCATACAGCGTAAACCGTTATGTTGTGATCTGTTACGGTAACCTGACTTACAACAGTTCCATCCGCAGGAGCATGCTTGTCAAATATTACGGGCGTCTTATCACCGTTCTCGTCCGTTACGGTAACGGCGCTCTCATTGTCGCTCCAGCCGAGGAATATAGCCTTCTCCATTTTCGGCGCGGTCACGCTGTCAATATTCAGAACCGTTCCGGGAAGCTGATCCGTAACCGCGGCGGGAACGTCTCCGCTGCCGCCGTTCGCGTCATACGTAAGACTGTAGCGCGTTTCCTCGTAGTCGGGATTGCCGTCGCCGTTCTTATCCTCAGCCCATACGGCGTAAACCTTGATGTTCTCTTCCGTTTCAAATGTCACATCGGTTATAATGCCCGCTGCGTCATATGCGTCCTTTGTCGTCACAAGCTCATTCTGCGTCTTGCTCCAGCCGACAAGCACCGCGCCTTCTCTTTGAACGCGCTGCTTTCCGACGTCAATACCCATGAGCGCCGCCGATTCACCCTTAAGGCAATACTGCGTGTAATCCGCGAAGAATATACCGTCAGCCGTACTCGGCGTACCGCCGTTTGCGTGATACTGAACGAGGTATCTGTTCTCAGCGTAATCCGGCTTCTTGTCGCCGTCGGTGTCTTTCGCCCAGACAGCGTACACGTCCTTATTGCCCGCCGGATTAATTGTCACGCTTGTTACAAGCGTCCCCGTCGCCGGCATTTCGCTTCCTTCAATATTATACTCGCCCTTTTCCTTATCCGTACTCCAGCCGACGAACACATATCCGTCTTTCGTCGGAATATTGTCGCTGCTTGCGGGCATCCACAGCGCCGCGTTCTCGTCAAACGAGTATTCACCGTTGGCATAGGCGCCTGTGATTGTTCCGTCATCAACGCCGCCGTTTATATGGTAGACAACCTTGTAGCCGTCAGCCTGCCATACCGCGTAAAGCGTCAGCTCGCTCGTGAGATGTGTCACCTCGTCGCCCACATCGTACTTGTCATCGGGCGCGGGATCGTACGGATTTGTGCTCCAGCCGAGGAAGTAGTATTTTACGTTGTTCTGTGACAAGCAGTACCAACCGTTTTCATCCTGCATAAAGCCCGTGCCTTCGAGCGGCTTTATATTCGCTTTATCATTATAATACAGTCCCGTCTGCGGCGCAGGAACGTTCACATCGGCAAAGGTTATATTCTGAGGCCGGTTCAAATCGTACTTAATCTGATGACCCTCTACAAATCTAACCCATACGTCGCCCGTAATTCCCTCACATGCGCGGTATCTTACGGTAATATAGTGATCGTCACGCGGTTTGCTCGAGCCGTCGCCTTCAATATCTTTTACCTGCTCATTATCTGGAACAATACTGAAGCTGCTGTTGAAATTATCAGTCTGACCCGCCGTGTCGCTCGTGATTTCGACGATTGCGCCGTTATTGCCCTCGGTGACGTACTTGTTCGCCTCGTCGCTCGTGAGAGTGAACCGGAATTCATAGTCGTTAATATCCCGGTCGTCTATTGTGATACGGCGCGTGTCACCGTCGGTCATATCCGTATACTTCTCTATCGGCTCGCGGTATGTAAGCGTATTGTTATTATTCACATACTCGCGCAGATAGTCGAGCTTAAATCCTTCCAGCTCAGGCTCTTCCGCATCGCGCTTGCCGTTACGGTTCGTGTCAACCCATGCGCGCACATTTACCGTTGCCGGTGTAATTTTGCGCCAGATAGCGTAGAGCGTGTCGGCTTTTCCGGCTGTCTTGTCAAACGTGTACGGATTTGAGCCGCCCGCCGCCGGGCCTCTGTGTCTGACTGTGGTCACGTTGCCCGAGCGGTCGTTCAGGCTCCAGCCTTCGAACGTGTAATACGGAACGGTAAATCCGCCCGAATGCACGAATGCCGTCTGTGTTTCCGTAGGTTGAATATTCGCGCCCGTTTCACGGTCAATTCCATCTCCGGTGTATTTAATAGCGGCTTTAGCCGGATCGTCGAATTCGCTTGTTCCGCCCTCAACTCTGAACTTAAGCACCCACTTGTCAAAGTTGCTGAATCCATTCCATACAGCCGAATCAAATGTGTATTTGCCGTTGCTTCCGTATACAACGGGATCTGTCGGGAGCGCGCCGTTTGTCAGCTCCGCGTCCGCAGGCAGGTTAGCGTCGTAGAATACTTGCAGATAATCGGGTATGCCGTCGCTCGTCTGTACAAGCAGAGCGCCATGTGCAGTACATTCAGAGTGATCGTCATAATACGGCTTATCGCAGCCGTTACCTTCGCTGTCCACGAGCTTACCCTTCGTGTCTTCTGCCCATACAGCGTATACCGTATTCGCCGACTCTATATTCAGCGTTGACAGAATTGCCGCTTCCACAGCCTTGTAATCGGTCACCGGCTCTACGACGGGGACACTGCTCCAGCCGATAAATACCGCGTTTTCACGTGATATTTTATTTGTCCAGTCCGCGCCCTTGCTTAAATCTTTATAATCCGCATCCTTATTCGTAGGCCAATAGTGTTCGCTTGCCGCGCTGAGGTCAACGGTCTCACCCTTCTTGAGCCTTACCGCATTCTTAAGCGTTCCGAACTGTGAGCCGAAGCTGTCGGTTACTGGCCATTTCTCGTCCGTAAATTCGCCGCCGTTCGCGTCAAAATTCAGCACAGCCTCACTGAACGGTTCGTCCCAAATCGCATACAGAACGATGTCGCGGTCAACCATGCCAATCTCGCCATCGGTCAACTTCTGAATTGCTTCAAATGAGATTGTTACCTCGCTGTCTGTACTTACAATGTCCGCGTCCTTTGCAATCTCGTTCTTTGTCGGATCTGTACTCCAGCCCTGGAATACGTGTCTCGCGCCGGCGTCGTCATAGTATACGGGTCTGCCGGCGTCTCTTGCCGCGTCGGCATCGTCCGTATCCGTATACCTTACCATACCGGTGAAATCGCTGTCCGCTGTTATATTTCCGTCGTCATCAAACGTTGCCTTTCCGGCAATGATAACTTTACCGTCATAGCCGTCCGGATAAGATATAAACCGCGCTGATGTCTGTGCGGCGTAATCGCTGTCAGAATCACGTCCCGCTTCCTTCGCGCTGCTCGAGAAGTCCACTACCGACGTCGGAGCGCCGTTGAAGCTGTAGCTTACGGTATGCGGACTTGATATGCCGTAACGGATAGTGCTGTTGAGATTCTCGGCTTTAAGCCTGAATATCTCCGTAATTATCAGCTTACCGTTCGTAATTTCATGCTTTACGGTGCTGTGTCCTTCCATATCGTCTTCCTGCAAGCCGTTATGGATATGTGTGCGTCCCGTAAACGCCTTATAAGCGCTGTCCGCGTCAACCGTCACAGTCACCTTATAATATTTATTCGCCGTAAGCACGTTGCGGTCAAACTCAATACCGCCGCCGGAATATGATTCGCCGCCCGCGACTGTTGTTCCTGTACCCGTACAGTTCGAATCGTCTTCGGCGTACTCTTCCAGTGTGATTTTGATAAGATCACTTTCGCCGTTCACGCTGAGCATCGTCTCGTGCGGGTCATCGCCGTTATACGATCCGCTGTAATTCGCGTCGTCGTATACCTGGAGAATAATCGTCTGTTCGTTCTGTTCCCACTGCGCATAGAACTTTTCAAGATAAGGACTCTTGGGGCTGTATCTCTCGCCGGGCTGATAAAGCTTCGTATCAGCGTCATCGGGAACATCCGACGCGTTGGGATCGGGCACTCTGCACCATCCGATGAACGTATATCCCTCCAACGCGGGAGCGGCTTCAAGAACTATGTCAACGCCTTGATCGTACACTTTATCATCAACGGGAACACCCTTAACCGAAAGGTTGGCGTCCGCGGCTTGCTTAGGAATATTGTCGTCGTACGTTACCTGAGCATAGTCCGGCTTGCCGTCGGAAATTTCATTGCCTTCCGCGTCTGTTCCGCCGCATTTATCCTCAGCCCATACGGCATATACGTCGAGGTATTTATTTCCGCCCTCACTCGTGATTTGAACCTCGTATGTTTTATCTTTAACTGTTACAGAGTATTTTCCGTCTTCTTCCGTAACGGTAACCTGATCTCCGCTCAGAACAAGATCGGTCGGGTATGTATCGTGATCTTTTATTTCTGTTTCGCCGACCGCAACACGCCATCCGATAAATGTTGCATTTTCACGTGTCGGTTTGGCGGACTTGTAACCGCTCACATTGAAATATCCGTCAGCATCAGCCGAAATCATTTCTGCGGGGAGACCGTAGACATGACGATGCGCGCACGAGTAGAAGCGCCAGTTATTTCCCTCAGTTCCGGGCTTAATATCAAATTCGCTTCCGTCTGCACCTTCTTTATATGTAAAGCTGCCGCCTATAAGGTGGTATCTCACGCTGAAACCTTCCTCGGCATAATCGGGAGTGCCGTTGCCGTTCGCATCGATCGCCCATACGGCATAAAGCGTAACCTCGCCGTCTATTGTGACCTTGTTATTGACTTCATCGCCAGCGCTGAGTATATTCAGCTTCTTTGCAAGCTCTGCGTCCTCGGAAGTAAGCGCTGCTGCCTTATCAACGTCAGGAGCGCCCGCAAATGTACTCCAGCCGACAAATACTTCTCCGTCGTTACGCTTCAGCTCGGTTTCACCCTGCTTGCCTTCAGCTACTTCTACGTCCGTACCCTTCTTATACTCCGCGTCGGACGGTAAAATTTCGCTGCCGGAGATTGCGCCGTTCGCGTTGTACTTGAGCATATAAGATTTGCTGTAGTGGTTTACAAACGCGAACTTGTTTACGGTGCTTCCGCTCGTCAACTGATAATCCGGAATTGGGTTTTCACCGCTCTTTTCATTCAGATTATGCGGATTTGTATCATCGTCCGTGTCATGCGGAGTCGATTCCGCCGCCGGAATAGACTCCTTCCACGTATCGCTCATAGACTCGCGGTACTCCAATTTCGGAGTGATAACGAGCTTACCCAGCGTTGTGTCGTCCTTAACGTCAAGCGTCAGCCTGTACTGGCAGTAATCATATGTGAAGCCGTCTTCACTGTCGATAAAGTCCTCAACAGGCGTCATTTCGCGGATAAGATACTCGCGCTTGCCGGCGTTTTTGAATGTCACGCTCGCGGCACTCACAGCAGCTTCACCCTCTTTCAGATGATCGGTACTGTCACTGCCATCGTCACTGTACTTATTGATTTTGAAGCTGCCGTCCTTATCGACTTCCGCCTCAAAATATCCGTCCAATGTTGTAAATCCCGGCGGCACTTCTCCCACGTCACTGTTAAACGGCTCGATTCTTACACGGAATTTGTTTGTTATATCATCAAATCCCGGAATCTCCTCGGCTGAATCCTTAACATACTTCTTTATAATGTCAAGATCGTTAAAGTCAAAAGATGTCTCGTCAGGATTGTACGTATTGGTAAACGTGTAGCTGTCTGTTTTAAATGTTCTGCTTCCACCTATTTCTTCAATTTTCTTAATGTCGTCTGCATCGTTCATTACAACGTTTACGACCTGCGTATCGTCTCCCATGCTTGTATCAGCCAGCATGTAAACGCTAAAGTAGATGTCCCTTGTTTCGGTATCATACGTAATACCGCCGTGTCCGCTGTTCTTTTCCTGCAGCGTGTAATGGTAAACCTTCGCCTGTTCCTTACCCGTACCCGCGTCGTCCGACTCAAACGGAATGGTGTTAAAGTCAATCAGGTTTGCAGCGGATGTAATCGTCGCCGCGCCCTCGTTGTCCTTGCCGACTGTCGGCATGGGCATATTCGCCTCTGACGTATATGAACCGCCTTCTGCAGCAGGCGTACCTTTTTTGTATGCTTCTGCCGTCGGGCTGTCGCCGCCAAGCGTTATAACCTCTACCGGAGTAAGAGTAAACTCAAATCCCGCCGGTTTATCGCCGCCGAAGAATTCATCAAACGGTCTGTTAAACTCCTTCGCCGCGGTAAACGGCACCTCAGTAAGGTTGGGGTTGTACTTATTGGTGAACTCAATCGGCTTCGCTTCGCCGCTTGCCTTGTTAATAACCTCGTATGTGTCGCTCTCGGTCGGAGCCAGTATATCAACGCCGGTGCCGCTTTCGCCTTCTTCTGTGTCAAGCTCCAGCTGACCCGTAGAGAAATTATCTTTCACATACACGCGCACCTTATACCGCGTCGGGTCATAGCTGATGCCGGGAATAGCGGTAACACCTGCAGCGCTGTCGTTGTACGGATTCATCTCGCGCAGCGTGTATTCGTAATACGCCGGCGCGTCGGTTGCCGCATCGGTGTCATTTGCTGCGGTAAACGAAATCTCATCGCCGATGTCAAACTCAATTCCTGTCTTTTCGCCTGTTCCCACATCTTCGCCCGATGCCGTAAATGTTGCTATTCCGTCACCACTCACTGCGGGAGCGCCGTTTTCGGGTTCAAGTACAAACTTAAACTCATCGCCGCTCTTAAACGTACGGTCGGTTTCCGGCTTGCCTTCTGTTTTAACCGTTTCAAGCGCCTTATCGATACTCAATCCGAGCGAATTATCCGTACCCGACAGGGTCAAATTAAGTGCCTGTGCCGTGTATATATTTGTAAACGTAAATCCGCTTGTTTCCGGCGGTTCACCCTTATCGTCGCACTGACGCGCGCGGATTTCCTGCACGTACTGGTCGTCGGACGTGTCGCCCGGAGTATTATTTACGTCCTTAGCGACAACCTCTTTATACACCTCTACATAGATATATTTATCTGTCGACTCGTCATACTTCACGCTCGGCTTCGGATCATCTGTCGGATGTATTTCCTCTACCTGATACCTGTAAATCCAGGCGTTAGCCTCATCCTCACCGGCATAGCTTGCGTCAAATGCTATATCGCCGAAATTAATGCCTCCCTCAGCATTGTTTTTAACCGTTACCGATTTGTCTGTACCCACAACCAAATCTTTCGGAAGCGGGTTTACATCATCGGGTTTTTCTTCGAAGTCGTCATAGTCTTCGCCTACTACTACGCCGAGATGCTTCTTTCCCGCCGACGTCAGCTTAAATTCAAATTCATCCTCGTTTAATCCTCTTCCTTCAAGCACCTTTGTACCCGCAACGGGGACAGTCGGCTCCTGCGGCGTATACGTGTTTTCAAACACGAGCATAGTTTCGCCGTCCTTGGTCGGGTTGGTGCGCATATTCAGCAGATCTCCTCCGCCGCCGCCGTAAATCTCAGCCTTCCAATCGCTGTCCCACAGATCAGCGGCAGAATCTTCCGTACCTTCTTTTGACTGACGCCAGAAGAAATTATGCACGACAAGATTACCCGTCGCGTTGTCGTCGATTACGTCGATATACAGCTTATACCGCTTATTCGAGTACGTGACGCCGGGAACCGCGTTTACATTATCTGTTGTGTACGGCTTCATTTCGCGCAGGATATACGAGTACACGCCGGGGTGTTCGAATTTAATCTGATATTTATTGTCGAAATTAAAGACCGCTTCGTTTGAATCCGTATCTTTTGCACCCTTGATTTCCGTGTTCTTTTCCCACGAGCTTACGGAGCCGGAAGTACTCTTTACTATATCGGGAGAAAGACCCTCGCCGAGTGTGTGTATTTCCGTTTCACCGCCCGTACCGGTACCTGTTCTTGTGAACCATGTGGACGGTTCGAGCGCGAGAGAATAAGCCGTCGGATCTGCTATATCCACGGGGTAACCCTTGTCATCAACAAGCGTTACCTTCGCTTTTATGCCGAACGCGTTGAAGTTTGTGCCTTCATCAGAATCAGGCTGACCTGTAACGGGATCTCTTTCATTGTGAGTCGTTGTATCGCCTGTTCCGTCGGCGTAGCCGATTACAGGAATCGGGTTATATATATTGGTATAAACCAGGAACGTGTTACGCGTACCCGATACCGTGTTTGTTCTGATCTTGGAATTGCCGTACGCCGAAGAAAGCTTGAAGCCGTTAGGCATTTTAGCCTTATCGCCGCCCATATCGGTATCCTTCTCGTCAAGTTCGGTTACGGTATATTGAGTGGTATTCGGCACATCGTTTATCGTAATTCTTTCACCCGCCGTGAGCGTGAAGAATGCCGAATATTGGTCTTCCGCGCTTGCGTCCTTTGTAAATTCAAGCGTCTTGTCCGACTCGCCGATTTGCTCCGTGCCGGTTTCATCCGTGACGGAATCCTCGACTACAAGCTTATATTTACCGCTATCTTCGGTAATACCCGGAATTTCTTTTTCAATTTCAATTCCCTTCAGAGTGATTTTATAATTAAATTGACTCTTTACCGCATAGCCGTTATTTTCCACATCCATTACATTATCGGATGTGTTGTACGCCTCAACGTTCTTGCGGATCGAGATACCACCCTTGTACGAGAACGCCGCGCGCGATTCCTGCGAGCTGGTTCCCATAGCGTTTGCGGGGATTGTTATGTACTGGACTATGGTGTCCGAGCCGACCATTTTAGCTCTTATCGTGCCGCCTGTTACCGAGCCGTCCGCACCGGTCACTGCGCTGCCGTCCTTAATAACTCCGTCACCGGTGAAGGCGGCGGCGTTGTACTTGCTGTCCTCGGGAAGCTTTATCGTCACGCGGTAGACGCCCGGTATAAGACCGACAATACCGGTGTCTTCTTCTTTTGTCATGTCGAACGTATTGCCCTCGGAATCTTCATAGCGTTTGTCTATTTCGTTGTAATCATACGGCGTATTCTGTGCCATACCGTTTTTGCCGGTGTAGAATACCGTCGGGTGTTCTCCCGAGCTTATGATTGTTTGCTGTGTGCCTATTTCTGTATCGCTTTTGTATTCCGGCAGTCGGTTAAAAGAATCGTAGTAGTTCGCATCGTCTCTCTCATCTGTACCGGACGTCAATTTCGCGAGCGTTATCTGCGCTCCGGCGATTTTGTCTTCTCCTTCGTCGATTTCGCCGTTGTGGTTTACGTCGTACCAAACGGTTTCTTTGAGCGTTGACGGCTGGGTCTTGATTTCAAATGCCCAGTTGTCGTATTTAATTTCACTGCCGCCGGTGGATTTTGCTACATAGTCCGAACGCTCAAGCGACACATTGTCGAGAGAAGCTGTTCCGGCGTAGAATACGCGGTAAACGATTACATTGTCCTCTGTTTCCTCTTCACCGCTTGTATACGCGTATTTGGGCAGCTTTTCGTTTGTGGTATTCTCGCCCATAGCCGCCTCGACGGATACACCCATTTCACTGTATACGTATTCTTCGCTCGATGTGAAGAATTCGCTGAGCTTTGTACGTTCCGCGGGTGTCAGTTCCTGCACCGGCGTTTGGAGCTGTACCAAATTGTCTGCATCCAACTCTAGCGTAGCACGAGTATAATCTTCGCCTACAATACCTGTAAATTTCAGTTCCTTAGCGAGTATTTTCTTTATTTCGGAGTCAGCCTCGTCAATAGCATGTTTCGTCACGCCGTAGATGTTGAATTTTGCGCTGATTGACGCGTCTCTGAGTGTTTCCGGCGTCCAGTGCGCCTCGATACGCAGCGGTTTTGAAGCCTCTCTTACAAAACCTACGTAATCCGCGTAGATTTCCTTGAAGCTCGCTATTGTTTTATCGGTGCTGTCCTTAAGCTTATCGGCAAGATTTATCGTCTGAACACTGATGTTCGCCGCACTTCCGAATTTCTGCAAATTCTTCTTGCCTGTGCCTGTGCCGTTTTGGTTTAAGTCATTACCCTCAGCCGTAGTCGTTACTTTATGTGTGACTGTGTGTTTTCCGTTGACTATCGCGTTCGGGTCGTCATACCGGACGGTTATTGTGACTGTCTGTTTATCATCACCTTCATTAAAGGCGCTCATATCAATCGGGATACTGTAATAACCGTTGTTGTTTGTCGTTGTTGTATATGTAGTTTTGGTTTTACTTCCGTATACCGCCGTAACGGTCGCGTCGGGAAGCTCTTTGTCATCCGTGCCTTTGTCGTATTCTCCCTGCTTAGTGCCTGTTTTCGGCGTGTCAAGGAATACGAAGCCGGTGATGATTTTTCTGTCCGCAATGTTGTTGATCAGTATATTTCCTGTAAAATTCACCTTTTTATTGTCAGCCGCATATGTCCAGTAATCGGCAACACCATGGTCGATACCGTCATTTACAACCGCGCCTGCTTTGGTAAGCCCCTTCGCTTTGACGCCTTGTGTTACTGCCTCTGGTTTTGCCTCATAAGTAGCCAATCCGTCCAAGCTTGCATCTACGAACTCGCTTTCACAACCTTCAACTACCCATTGTCTATTCAAAAATTCTTCTGTAGCTTTTGTTGACGGATTCATTCCGACATCTGCATTCTTTTTAGAACTCGGAAGATTCCAAATCCATGCGTTAAGACCCGTCTTTGTTGGCGGTGAAGCATTACCGACCGGGTCACCGCCGCTAGGTATATTTCCTACAAAATCTCTTAACAGATTTTCATCGCGGTTATTAAAGTATATTTTCGAACGCTCTTTTATCTCATCTGCCGGAGCTTCCAAATGATCTATCCATTCCGGCGGATTCTCAAGCCATATTCCCAAGCCCTTCGGCATGTTTTCAACATCGCCGAGCGGCATATGCATTTCGCCCGCTTTAGCCTCGGCGTAAATTTTTCCCTTTCCGCTGCTGCCAAAATAAACGCCGATAGGCAGAATACGACCGTATTGATCTCTGCCATCCCATTTTATTCTGTTGACCTTGCTCTCGCCGTCCTCCGCGGCGTTTCCGAGCATAACTGTACCGAGCGACTTATATCCTTTTTCTTTTAAGTAGGGATTTTCAGCCGCATTATCTTTGCCGCGCGTAAATCCGCCTTCGTAGAGTTCTCTGAATTCTGTTTCATCCAGTTTTTCCTCTTTGGCAAGCTTTGTTATGGCTTCCTGAGAGCCGCTGTCTTCCGCAGTGCTTCCCGTATTCGCAGGGTGTCTGGTAGATTCATCAGTATAAATTCTGTACCAACTATTATCAGACTCTTTATAGTAAATAAAATTCGGCACATCATCATCTTTATGGCTCAGACAGATTTCGTCCGCGCTTTCGGAGTTTTCCGTACTGCTTTTGCAAGGATCCTCGCCGTCGCCGTGATAATGCATCGCGAACATATTTTCCATATCTATAACAACGCGGTAGGACGTCGCGTTCGTGGTTGTTACCTCAAAATAGCCGCCCACTCCGGCGAAGCTGTTATTTGTGGTTTGGTCGTTGCCGGTAGTTTTTCCGTTAAATGCTATTTGGTCAACCTTTCCTATCGGACGCGGCTCGGTCAGGACTATAGAATCGGGCAAGCCCGCGGCGTCGGGATAGTTAAAGAACATATGGTTAGGCGCGTCTATCGCCGTAACCTCGTTATCCGGTCCGAGAAGATAAACGCCGTCAGGATTGCCGTATTTGTCTACCATATTCTTGTAAAAATTAAAGTTGCAATAATTATACTCCGGTGAGTGAACGGAATGGTACGCCGAGGCGTTTGTACCTGTTCCTATATTTCCGCGCGAGTTTGCATAAAACGAGAACGTGTTCGGACCCATGCCGTTCATGCTCACTCTCCACACGTAGCCGTCTCTCGTTACCGTGTATAAATCTCCGTAAAGACCATACGTACTGCTTGAGACTTGCAGTGTCCACGCGTCAGCCCATACTCGTCCATTGACAGCGTTATATGCTGTAGGCTCTCCCGTTTCAACCCCGTCCGCATACTGCGGCTTGGCAACCGTTATATCATACGCCATTATAGTCGGCGAATCAGAATGAGAATTAACCGGCAGAGTACTTGTAAGTTCAGCGTTTAGAAATTTTGTCGCTTTATCACCATTGGTACCATCTGCCTTAAATTCGACCTCATAAACGCCGGTAAGTTCAATTTTTTTTCTAAGCGCATTAAATCCTTCGCCGGTCTCTACTTTTTTATATTCTCCGTCTTCTCCCGTAGGGAAGCTTACGCCAACCGGTCCGGCGGCTTCCTGAGTTCTCTTTTCTATTAAACCGGCTTCTTTAGTAAAGTCATACTCTTCTACTTTTCCGTCAGGAAATGTAACTTTCACTTCTTTAAAGCCATCGGTTGCTGCCTGCTCGCTTGAGGCAAGGAAAACATACTCTCCTTCATAGGCGTAAAACTTAAATTTTTGCTGATTGCTTACGCCGACAAAACTGCCAGTAGAAGCGGTTATATTCCAGTTCGCCATATTTGAAGTAACCGCCTCAACACCGTTGACCGCTTTATAATTTTCCTTTGCGGAACTGACAAGCTCCTTTGAGCCTTCCGCCAGCGCGGTTGTACCCGCAAGCGCGGAAAAAGCAGCCGCGGCAGTCAGCACCGCAGCGCAAAAAATTGGCTTAAATCTGCGCTTCACCTTTAAAGCGCCGTCCCTTTTTTCAGATGACATAAATTTCATAATTGTGTCCTCCCATACTTACTATACAGATTTACATAATTATAATATTTTTCAGATAAAAGCCGAAAAGCGCGCAATTTCTCTTGCTTGTTTTGAATTATTGTGCAAAAGCAACAAAAATTGCACCCCCCCCGCATTTTTGTTGTAAAATACAACATTATTGCGAAGAAGGTGCTTTTTTTCTGCTAACCGTTATATTATATCATATTTTCGACAATTTGTAAAGTAGTCGCTTCGCATTTTTAACCTTTTTGCCAACAATTTTAATGTATTTTTGATTGTTTTGTAAATTCCGCGCAACATATGCAAAATTTGATTAATATTCGGTGTGGAAAATTATACCGCGCCGCGGAACGTGTGTGTCAATTTTGTTTCCACGGCGCACAAAAAAACCGCGCAAACGCTTGTTTTACGCGGTTTTTGTACATGGCGGACAGGGTGGGATTCGAACACTTAATTTATCCCATATTCAAGCACCCTTACGAGCCTTTGACTAACAACTGACTAAAAAAGGGCGTGGTTCACACGCCCTTTTGAAACATCTCATGCAGTTGCACAATCATCTCTTTAACCTTATTCTTTTCCTCAGTCGTGTTCGCGTTCGACATGAGCGAAAGAATAAACTTTTTCATATCGCAGCACAAGTCATTTGTCGCCATTTCAAGCGGCTGCTCCGTAACCTCGTAACGGCGATACTTCTTTTTTGTATCGCAATACGTCTTATAGCAAGGCAATTTCTCACCAATGTTTAATTTCGTTGCAGCCTTTTCCTCGTTATGCTTGTGCCTTGTTTCGTCCTCATTCTCCACATACTTATATTCCGTTATATGGTCGCGGACATTATAAAGAATGGAAAGTTTCTCACACGTTGCGTAACTCGTCTTACAGTTCTCCAGTTTCTCTATTTCTCTGTTGATTTCTTCCAAATCTAACATAGACACACTTCCTTTAATTTCTTCTCATACATAGCGCAAACGTCCGCCTGTTCAGCCGCAATCTGCGTCATGTCATAGTCCATAGCGGCTTTTTCAAGCGCGAACCGCTCAACGGTCTTTAATTCCTCGTCAACGTCGCACACAAGCTCAGCCACTACAGCCGCGCTTGCCGCCTCGCCCATATCCGCAAGCTCCTTGTACATATCCTGATAGAGCCGTTTCGTTTCCTTTTCCCAGTCAACCCAACGCTGCATACCGTTTCTAAGCGCGACCGCCTTAGTTTCTCTGTCCACGTCCTGACGCTTGTACTTGTGCCAGTCGTCGGGTATAACATCGGGATTTTCAAAGCTCATCTTCGGCACAAGTCGGTTATGATGTTCGATGAAGTATCTGCATAAACGGCGGTACGCGCATGTTTCCTCAAGGTAATGGTACTCGTGCATACGCTGATAACCCTCCAAACCGAGGAAATCATAATAGTTTGCGAATTGCTCATGCACCATTGTACCCTTAATCATATGCTGCGCCATACGACCGAATATCTCGTCAACCGTCATGTCATACACCCCTTACAGCTTTTCAACCACAACAGCCGCGTTATTTATAACGCTCGGCGTGCCTGTAAGCGCAAGCGTGAGCGTAGACGAATCATCGCAGCACTGCAATCTCACGAGCGCGTTGATAGGCAGCGTAACGCTGTCACCTGCCGCTGTAGCCGTAGCTGTTGCGGTCGCGCCCGGTACAGCCACGCCGTCTTTAAGAAGTGTGATCGTCACCGCGCCCGCCGCTGTCGGTGTAGCCGTAACCGATACGTCAACGTCATAATATCCCGCGCCCGTCAGTGTGATACCAGAGCCGGATATGTTGATGTTACAGCCGAAACGTCTGATTATCGTGCCTACGGGAATTGTACCGTTTACCGCCACCGTAGGAAGTGAATTGTTCACCGTGTAAATTGCTGATTTACAAGACATAATAAAAACTCCTTTCAAAATAAAAAAGCGGGGAATACTCCCCGCCTTGATTGTAACCCCGGTCGAGAAGTGACCTTAAATGTTAGCGTTGCCGCAAGCGCATCCACTGTTAAAGAACGGATTGAAACCCGCCGTATAGGATGTGCTGTTCGGGTATCTTACAACACCCGCTACCGCGTTCTGAAGCTGCAGCATGTTAATCTGCGACTGCATGTCGTCCATGCGGTTCTTGCAGAGTACGTCAAGGATTTTCTGCGTCTGCTCCGTCGTGTTAGCGTTGATAGCTGCCGTATTGAGCGCGTTGTTGTAGTTCGTCGCGTCAATCGCTCTCTGCGTTGTGCAGCAGCAATCGGCAATCTGCTGTTGTGTGGTATTGAAGTTGCGGAGCGTCTCGTAACCGAGGTTACAAATACCGTTCTGCAATCCCATATACACGTTGTTAAGCTGGTCTGCCTGTCTGCCGACCGCGTTTTCAAGGTTGTTGAAATTCATCGCGTTACACAGACCGCTTTCGGTTACGGGTTCGCCCGCGTTTCTGTTACCCCAGAAACCGCCGCCCGTAAGGAGCGGAAGAAGAAGCAAAGCGAATATCCAAAAGAAACCGCCGCCGTTCATGCCCCAGCCGTCATTATTATTGCGTGTAGCCGCCGCAACGTCACTTAACGAATAACCTTCTGTCATTGGTCTATTCTCCTTTCATAAATGTTATATAAACCCGTCTCGCGCGCTGACGGCTCTATATCTTATTTGAGTGCGTTTATAACGTCGTCGGGGTTTACCCCTCGCTGTTTGCACTGTTCGTAAAACACATCTTTGGGGTTCTTGCCGTTTATCATGCTCATAACCCCCGCAAGCTGCGGATTTTGCGCCGCCATGCTGCTTAATGCCTGCATGGGATTCGCCATACCGCGAACCGTGTTCATCATGCTTTTTACCGACTGCACGGCGTTCATATTAAGACCGTTACTTGTTTGCGGGTTCAGTTGCTGAAATAGGCTGTTCGCCATTATTGCCGCCCCCTATTCCTGCCAAAATCGTATTTAACTCATCGCGTGTAACATACTGCGACATATCGGGCGCACTCTGCGCCGACTGCCCTGTTATTTCGGAATACTTAAACTCGCGGAGATTGCACATTCCCACGTTGTCGCTTGTCTTAATGTAGAAAATGCCCTCGCGCTCGCTGTCCATTAAAATCGCGTTGCTGCTCTGCGGCAGTTGATACGCCTTTGCGCCCTCTATGCCCTGCACCCAGATAATACCGTTGTTCTGCTGCATGGGGCGGTTCATGTACGGGTTTACCATATTCATATACGGATTTTGCATACCGCCTATGGGATTTCCAAACTGGTTCATAATTTACCTCCCGAATAAAAAACGCGTATGACAATACTGTTCATACGCTCCTTTCAATGGTTTAATTATAAAATAAAAAGAGAAACGCGGCTTACACGTTTCTCCTTAAATATTTTCATTAAAATTACAGTAATTTTGCACTCTTTTTATCTTTGACTTCACCTTGCCCGCCAGAAGCGACACCTGCGAGGTCGAGATATTCATCGCAAATGATATTTCAATGTTTGATTTATACCGCGCCCGTAAATTAAAATATTCCAGTTCCGCGGGCGTAAAGTTGCACTGCTCCCTGAAATATTTTAATTCGGGTTCGGTAAAATCATAAATTTTTAATGTAGCCATATCACGACATTTTAACACCTATGGTATCAGTCATACAACCCCGCTCTATCATTCGCGGCGAATATGCGGAGCATATCCATTGTCAGACCGAGCCGCCCGTATTCGTCGCCGACAATTATGCCTTTGTCCATGAGCTTTTGCACCGTCGGCTTCGCCCATGACGGCATATTGTCGTCCATGTAATCGTAAATCATCGGCTTCAAACCGTCGATTTCGCCTTTAAGTTCCTCATACTGTGTCACTGTCAATCCCTCCGTTTCTGTAATCCGTTTCTTAAATTCGTTCCACCGCTCCCAACCGTTTCCGCTCATGCTCATCGGGCAGTCCTTCCGGCTCGCGTCGTAATGCCGCACAACGTGATCTGCGTCAACGCCGAGCGTCTGCATAAGCTCTTTAACAACCTCGACCGTCCGTTTAAAAGCACGGTCATAATCGCCGTCCGAGTTGATACACATTTCCACGCCGATGCTGTTGCCGTTAGTAATGCCGTACTTACCGTGTCCGTCGCCGCAGTGCCAAGTATAATACTCGTCCCAATCATTGACCTTTATCGCCTGATGATCGTCGACGAACACGTCCGCGCTGCTGTCGCGGTTGCCGCCGTTAAAATACTGATAATGCCGCTCCGCGTCCGCGCCCTTGTCGGGGTTGCCTGTGTCATGCACGACTATGTACTTTATCGCCGCCGATCGACGCGAACGGTTATATGCGATTTGCTTAAATTGTGTTATCGCGCTCATGTTACTTATCTCCCTTCAGCTCGTGCATGAACTCGTCAGCCTTGATCGCTGCGTCCGAAAAACTGTTGTTCTTCCACCACGCCACAACCGCCGCAATAATCGTCCACGCCGTTGAAATGACCGTAGAAATGTCGTCGTCGGCTATGTTCAGCGGACTAATGCCAATTATTGCCAACACCTGATTTATGAGCGCAAGTGCAAGAATAATTGTTCTTATCAGCGTACCCTTAGAAATTTTCATTTTACAAACCTCCATTCTGATAAATTTCTGTTTATTTTCTGATAAAATTCTGATATTTTATCACATTCCTATCCTTGAAAAAACAAACCCTACCACGACTGATATGACCGCCGTGAGGACATACCCCACGACCTTACGCCACATCTCGCCGTCGCGGTTTTCCAGTGTTTCAAGGCGTTTGCCCTGTTTTTCCTGTATCTTCATCATGTTTTCCATGTTGACCGCCAGCTTCTCTACCGAGGCTGTTAATTCCTTGATGTTCTTCAAATCCTCCTCGACGATTGACAGACGCTTGTTAAGCCGTCCGTCCTCTGCTTCAAGCCGTCGGCGAAATTCCTCATGCTCCGCGCGTGAAATAGTATCATCCATACATTACACCGCCTTGTCAATCTCCGCCGTAACCTCTGTGTAATCCTCCGCAGTCAGTCCGCCGACGGCGAATATAACGTCGATTTTTTCAAGCAGCTCCGTCTTGTCCATCTTACCCGCTGCGATGATTTTCTTTATCAGCCCATATGAGCGTCCGTGTTTCTGTTCCATTGTTTTTTACCTCCTTCAAATTCCCAACTCAACCGCCGAAATGCGGCAGTCGAGATCAAGTAAATATTCGTCCCGAGCTTCATCGAGCGACGCCGTATACGCCTCCATACTGCCGTACGCCGCAATCTGCGCAATCTCCTTCGGGTGGTTATCCGTCCGAAGCTTAATACCGTCCATCCACGCGACTGCCGACGTGTCGAGCGGCTCGTCCGAGATAAGCTCGTTAAGCTGATGCTTTGGTATAAGCTGCTCCGTCCACTCCTTGTACGCATCGTCGTTGACGTAATACGTGCGTTCGTCGTAGTCGGTTTTCTCTGTGGTCTTGTAGTCGCGCACCACGATAACGCGCTTGTTTAACCGTATACGGTTATCTCCGTCAACGTAAAAATTATTCAAAATATCCATATCGCACCTCCTTAATCGTCGGATGAATGTATTATTTGGGAATCATATTGAGTATTTGACCCCAAGCTGTTAAATGATAATGTTCCCTGACGAGGGCCTATGTTGTTTTTTATTATATGCTTTTTATTACTGCAATTTATATTAACGCTGCTGCCCTTGAATATATTGTCACTCATAACGGCTGAACACAATAACGTAATAGTATCACCTTTGTTGTTAAATATGTTTCCGGATACTATACTTGCGCGCAGATATGTTTGATAAATTTCAATGTAATTTCCGGTCAGCGTGCCGCCGTTATTACCGTCCGTTCCCATGTGATAGATACTTGCGCGGGCGTCTTTTGCGGCGATTTTGTTATTGGACATATTGTGAACGCCCAAATATACTAAATTCGCGCGCCCGTAGCTGCCGCCGCCGAGCGTAACATTGCAGTTGCTGATTTGCGCGTAGGAACAACTGTAAATAAACGTAACATCCATCGTTTTGGATACGTTCGCCGTATTTACATCAATGCGGCAGTTATTTACCGACACATTCCCGGCGGTTATGCCGTTCTCGCACGGGATATTACCGGATGATGTAATAGTCGGCGACAGGGTTACGTTACAATTAATCATAGTAACGTCCTTTCCTGTACGCCAAATTCTCTCGCCGCCGACGTTCGATCCCGATATTTTGATGTCACAGTTAATAAATACAGCCGTCATCTGCGTATAATGTGCCTTACTTGTAAATGTTATTGTCATATCGCGGAATGTCACCGAGCCAGTGTAGGAGTCGCCGTTTATAGTAGTGGGATATGCAAATGTTATATTTGTAATGCCCTGTCCCTCGCCCTGAAGCAATATATTGTTGTATGTCCGCACATCGTTATAATTTACCGTATTTGTACCCTTTTTCAGCAAATATGCGCCGTTTTCGCTCGCAGAAAACTTTGTGACGCTGCTCCAGCCGCCCGAGTTTACTATACGCCACGGCAGCGCGACCGCTATAGCCTTGTTTTGCACTATGTTTGTACTTGTCTCGGACAGCGTTGTTTCGACGGGCGGCGTGGTTCCGTCCTTTCCAGCGGGACCGGCGGGACCGGTGGGACCTGCGGGACCGGTAGGACCCTGCAGACCGGTGGGACCTGCGGGACCTGTCGCACCCTGAATACCCTGCGCACCCTGTGCGCCTGTCGCGCCTTTCAGACTGCCCTTGTACGCCCATTTTGCGCTGCTGCCGCTGCCTGCCGTGATACACTCATAAAAATATCCGGTTGACGTATTCAGGTATTTATCGCCCACTTTAACCGTCGGACAGC